>JASHVW010000198.1 GCA_030044395.1 Verrucomicrobiia bacterium | reverse complement strand
AATAGCCGCACGAGCAAATTTTGCTGTTTCCATTGCGATTATCATCTTTGCACGCCTTCCACTCACCTGAGCCTGCATTTCCACGTTATCTTCAGCTAAGCCGGAACGATCTAGATGCAAAATGGCCTCACGCCAAGTTCGCAAAGTTCGCAAAGGATTTATTCAAAAAAACGTCAAAAAAAGCCTCATTAGATGGTGCAAGCTGTTTTTCTTGAAAAACCACCTTTTCCTTTTCTTCCTGGCCTTACACCGTCTGCCACACTTCACAAGGTGAAGCCGGCAGCCTTGGCGTCATTCGCAAACATCTTCACGGTGTCGAGGGACATCTCCTGCAATCCCATCCCGGCGAGCTTGAGGGCCTTGTTCAGAATATCGTGCGGAACGGTCACGATTTCGCATCCGCAATCGTTGGCTTGAAAAATATTGAGCACTTCACGGACGCTTGCCCAGAGCAGTTCCGCCTGGGGCAACGGGTTGATGATTTTTTTGCATTCGACCATGTGCGGCACCGGGTCAACCCCGGTGTCGGCGATGCGTCCGGCGAACACGGAGACAAACGACGGCACGCGGGGGTTCAGCGATTGCGCGACTCCTTTCACCTGGTCGAGGGTCAGGATGGCGGTGATATTCAGCTTGACCCCGTCGCCGGCCAGTTCCTTGATGAGCGGCAAGGACGATTGACCGAGCGTGTTCGTAATGGGGATTTTGACATAAACGTTTCTCGCCCAGTCCTTGATCTTGAGCGCCTGCCGTTTCATCTCGGAAAAATCATCGGAAAAGACCTCGAACGAGACCGGTTTTTCGGTGATGCCCTGCAAAATGTCGCGCGCAAACACCTCGAAATCCGCAATCCCGGCCTTCCGCATGAGGGTGGGATTGGTGGTGAGGCCTTTGATGAGTGGATTGGCGTTCAAGTCCATCATCCCTTTCTTGTCCGCGCCGTCGGCAAAAATTTTTATTTTTAAATCTTTCAGAGTTCGCATTGGAGCAGGTTAGAGTAACGAAAATCCGGGGATGTTCAACTTATTTTCGTTGTCCGAGAGGGATTGAATATTCGATAATATCTTGTCACCTTCTGGCCTCGTTTGGGTGCTTAAAGGGTGATATGATGATAACCAAGACGATGCCCGCTGCGGAAGACAACGACGCCTGGCTGGTGACCGAGAGCCTCAAAGGAAACCGGGAGGCTTTCCGCCAAATTGTGGAGCGGTATCAGACGTTGATATCGTCGCTGGCGTATTGCGCCACGGGCAATTTGAGCCGGAGCGAGGATCTGGCCCAGGAGACGTTCGTGTCGGCGTGGAAACAACTGGCGGACCTGCGTGAGCCGGCGAAACTGCGTTCGTGGTTATGCAGCATCACGCGTTTTCTAATCTGCAAGGAGTTTCGGCGGCTGGGGCGGGAGCCGGTGCATGCCGCCGAGACGCTTGAAACGGTGAGCGATTGGACTTCACCGGAACCGATGCCGCCAGACCGGGTGATCAGTGACGAGGAAAGGGCGATCCTGTGGCGTTCGCTCGAACACATTCCGGAAATCTATCGTGAGCCGCTGGTATTGTTTTATCGCGAGCACGAGTCCATTGAGGCCGTAGCGCGCGATTTGGAACTAAGTGAAGACGCTGTAAGACAACGGCTGTCGCGTGGGCGGAAGCTGTTGCAGGAACAATTTCTCGCGTTTGTGGGTGGCGCGCTGAGGCAAACGAGTCCGGGCAAAGCTTTCACCCTCGGCGTAATGGCGGCGGCGCCCCTGCTGGCCACAACGGCCAAGGCGGCCACAGCCGGGGCGACAGCTGCCAAGGGCAGCGCCATGGCAAAAGCGACAGGACTGGGAATGTTCTGCTCAGCCATCCTCAAGCCGGTTTCCGCCTTTCTCGGTTTGCTCAGTCCGATATTGCTGCTAGGCGGCATTTTCGGATTCAAAATGGGCGGCGACGCCCTGAAATCGTCCCAACAACGCGAATCGGTTGCCACTTTCTGGCGCATCCTGGCGGGCTGCCTGGCGGTATTTGGGGTGTTGCCAAACCTCGTGCTCCTGTTTCTGGGGGCCTTCCGTCTGCGCCTTTCCGGCGATTTCGGAAATCAGTTGCTTCATGGGGTGATGTATTCGCCGGGCTTTCTGTTGGTCGCGGTTGCGGCAGCCCTCATCGTGTATGCGCTGCAACGCCGCCGGACTTTCCGGTCGCAGGCGGCGGGTGAACCGGAAGCGGTCGCTTCCACAAAAAGACGCGCCCGACCCGGGTTGTGGATGTTGATAGCAACAATGGGAGCGGCGAGTCTGCTGGTCTTTCGTTACATGCTTTCAGAAACAGTGCACCCTCTGAGCCCGCAAGAGGTCCGGAAAATAATTGCGGACAACAAAGGTGAAGAAGTCCGGTTTTTGATATTTCAAAACCGGAACGGGAACCGCAATTTTTATATTGTGCTGCGTGAAAATGGCAGGCTGATGAAATTCTCCGCCCCTGCGGATGCTTCCAACCTTGCCCTAATAAAAGAACAAGGCATCAATTGTCCCACCCTTGTCGAAGGCCGCGATTTCCAAAATTATCGCTGGCCGGGCCGGCTTTCGGAAGCGGCATTATTTTTCATCCTAGCCATTGGTGGCGGCCTTCTTCTGCGAAGACACAGATTTTTGATGCGGACCCCGAAAGCATTCGCGGCGGGTGAGCGCGAATGAACGCGAAAGGTTTAGATATTAACAACGAAGGAACCCGTGAGGGAACCCCAAACCCCGAACCGCCTGAAGGCGGAACTCCGAACGAAGCCCGATTTAACCGCGAAAGATACGAAATACGCGAAAAAAATTTTAATAGGCGGAGCCGCC
>JASHVW010000014.1 GCA_030044395.1 Verrucomicrobiia bacterium | reverse complement strand
CGCGCGGCATTCATGCGCGTGCGGCAATTTTTGGATTTGCCGCCATTACGGCGCTCATCGCCCTCCCGCCCTTGCGTTATAATCTGGATTGGCGCTTCACCGACGGCGATTTGATCGCGCAGCAACTGGCCGCTGACGCGCAGCCCGAAGATTTCATCGTCGTCACGCCGTGGTATGACGGTATCACCATTGCGCGTTATTTCAAAGGCGCGGCGCCCTGGAATACTTTGCCGCCGCTAAACGACCATTCCGTCCATCGCTATGATTTGGTGCGCGAACAGATGGAGACTCCCGACGCCATCCAGCCGGTGTTGGAAGAGATATCGGCGACGCTCCAGTCCGGCCATCATTTCTGGGTGGTCGGGCGAATGGAACTGCCCCCACCGGGACCCATGCCTGCTGCTTTGCCGCCGCCGCCGTTAAGATACACCGGCTGGGCCGACCGGCCCTACGATTTGGCCTGGCAGAATCAAATGGCCCAGTTCCTCGCCAACCATTGCCGCAATTTTGATTTGGTTTACCAGGCAACGAACCAAAATGTGAATGACACCGAAAATTTGAAATTATACGAGGCCGCAGGCTGGCGCGAAGCTCCTTCCGCCAAATCAAAATAAAAACGGAAATTCGCTTGTTCGCGCCTGTTCAATCTGGTCAATTGCCGCGAAATTTTTTGAGAACATGACCGCCTTTGTCCGGCTTTGGATTCTGCTTTCGGCCTTGCTCGTCGGCGGGGGGTGGATTTTGTCAGCGGTTCGCCAATTGAACCGCGCTGGTTACCTTGTGGTATTCGCTCTCTCGGGTATCGCGTACGTTGTCCTCAAACGAAAGTACGGCTCGCCGGCACGCGGCGGTTTAAGAATTTTTCTTTATAAATTCCTCCAGCGATGCCTGCGTCCGGCACCGCTGCTTTTTTTGGTGTTGGTTGTTCTCTCGCTTCTCTCCGGCGCCTTGCATCCGGCGTTGAATTACGACGCCAACGCCTACCGCCTGCCTCGCATTTTTCACTGGCTGGCGGCGGGGCAATGGCATTGGATCCACACGCACGATTTTCGCATGAACGTCTCGGGTACCGGCTATGAATGGCTCGCCGCGCCGCTCGTGGCCTTCACCCACACCGACCGTCTGATTTTCGTGCCGAATTGGATTTCCTACCTGATGCTGCCGGGACTGATCTTCAGTGTGTTCACGCGATTGCAAGTGCGCCCTCGCGTGGCGTGGTGGTGGGCCTGGCTGCTCTCCTCCGGTTGGTGTTTCTCCTTGCAGGCCAGTTCGGTGGATAATGACGGATTCGCGGTGATCTACGCGTTGGCGTCGGTGGACCTTGTGCTGCGGGCGCGCGAAAATAGCAGAGTGACCGACGTCTGGCTGTCGCTGCTGGCGGCCGCCCTGCTCACGGGCGCCAAACAAACCAATGCGCCATTGGTATTGTTGTGGTTGATCGCCGTGTGGCCGGTAATTCCACTTTTACACCGCCACTGGGCGGGAACCGTGGGGGTGGCCCTGGCGAGCCTCCTCGTCTCGATTGCGCCAATCACCTGGTTTAACTTTCACTATGGCGGGAGCCTTATTCCCGAAGATAAAATGGGCACGGCCATGCTCGGGACCTTCCACCTGACTCCGTTCTGGGGCATTCTCGGGAACGCCTTCTGCATTCCGGTCCAAAATCTCCTGCCGCCGTTCTATTACCTGATTCCGCCTCTGTACAACAACTGGCCGTATGCCTGGAACCAGATCATGGCCAACTTTTTGCTGACGCCGTTTGGGTCCCACTTCGATTCATTTGAAAAATTTGGTTTCTCAAGCGGGCCGTTTTACAACGGCATCTCCGAGGGCAATGCCGGCATCGGTTTGGGCATATGCGTTTTGATCCTGGTCTCCATCTACGACGCCTGGGGCCTTCGCAAACGCCTTGCTCTCTCCAGCGGTTTGACGTCGAAACCGGTGGCGTTTTGGCTTCGGATCGCACCGTGGCTGGCGCTCCTTGTTTTCATGGCCAAGGTCGGTACGTTCGAGAACGCCCGCCATCTTGCCCCCTATTACCCGTTTTTGTTTCCGCTGTTTCTTGCCCGGCCCGGCCACGAACCGCTGACCCGGCGACGCGGCTGGCAACGCTTTGGCCTCGCCATCATGGCGTTCACCGCGATCATGATTGTCACACTCACCGACCGTCCTCTGTTTCCCGCCCAAACCATCTTTAAGCCTCTTTACAAGAGATATCCAAAAGCGGAGTTCGTCTCCAATGAGTATTATTATTATGTCGAGTCCTATTACCAGGCCATCGAAGCCCGCCGCGAATTTTTGGAAAAAGCCCTGCCGCCCGGCGAAAAGGTCATCGGTTACTTCGCGCAGATTTGTGATATTGACGAAAGCGGAATCTGGCTGGGCGGGCATCGCGCCGAGTCGGTCCTGCCGAACGACCCTCCCGCGCGGTTGCGCGAATTGGGCATTCATTACGTCGTCCGAATGGCAATGCCCTCAATATCGCTTACGGCGACATCTGGCGTTGGATGAAAAAATACAATGGCACGCTGGTCGGCCAATACGTATTTGAGAGGAAAATGCTCGAAGTCTCGCACATGGGCGCGCCCGCCGATTTCTACATCGTCAAACTCAATTGACTGCCGTTTGACGCGCCCTTACTTGCGGGCTACTGTTTTCCTGCTTGGCGCAAGATTCCGCAGTTGAAGCGGCAGGCAATGTGTTCGCTGAAACGGCTCCCGCCGCGCAATCCCTCGCGCGGCGACTGGAGGATGGCGGAGCGTTGTCTTTTTCCGGCATCGCCCCACCCGCGCAGCCGTTTTTCGCCGCCTTGCTCCAGAAACTCTTTCCCCGGCGCGCCGTTGTTGTTGTCGCCGAAAACCTGAAGACGCAGGAAACCTTCCAGCAGGATTTGGAAACCTGGCTCGGCTCGTTCCCGCTCTTCTATCCTGAATGGGAGGTTTTTCAGCACGAAAACAAATTGCCCCATGCCGACATCGTCAGCGACCGCCTCCAGACCCTCGTCGCCCTTTCCGAATCCTCCAAACCCCAACCTGAGAAGCCGCAATTCATTGTCACCAACGTTGTCGCCCTTCTGCAAAAGACCTTCCCGCCCGGCGATTTGACGGGCCGAACACGCCATTTGCGGCGCGGCGACAGATTTCCTCCGCTCGATCTCATCGAACAGCTCGAGGAACAGGGCTATGAACCGGAGGCACAAGTGTCGCAAAAGGGCGAAATCGCTTTGCGCGGCGGCATCCTGGACGTATTCCCGCCCACCAGTCCCTGGCCGGTGCGGCTTGAGTTTTTTGGCGATGAATTGGAATCGCTTCGGGAATTCGATCCGCTGACGCAAATCTCGCGCGGGGCGATTGCCGAAATCATCCTGCCACCCGCCGGCGAACTTGGAATTCTAAGACGGCAATCGCAGGACGCCGCGGGTGCGCGGCCGTCGTTGGCGTCGCTGCCCGATTATCTTCCGCCCGATTCGATCATTGTCCTCTGCGAGCCGGAACAGCTTTCGCTGCGCGCCGACGAGTATGAATCGCAAATTCCAGCCGGCGACCCGTTTTTCGTTCCCTGGCGTGAACTTCGCGCGGACCTGGAGCGCCGCGCATTCACGGTGATTGAGTTGAGCGAGGCAATTGAAGCGGGCGAAGCCGCCGGTCCATGGACGGCCGGCGACTGGCAATTTCAAAGTCTCGAGGCCTTTCGCCCATTGGCGGAACGCGCGCACGACCCGCAAATCGCGGAGGCGCAGCGCCGGGAATTTTTTGCCCAGCTTCATCGCTGGCTCCGCCAGGACTTTTCCATCCACGTCTTTTGCAACAACGACGGCGAGCGCCGCCGATTCCGGGAAATCTGGCAGGAAAACGGATTTTCCGTGGAGAAGAATTTGCGCCTGTCCCTCGGAACATTGTCCCGTGGTTTCATCAGCGACCAACGGAAGCTGGTCGTCGTGACCGATGCGGAGATTTTCGGGCGATACAAAATCCAACGCCCGCGAAAACTGAAATCGGCCCATGCGCTGGCTGCGCGCTCGGCGCTTGACATTGATTTCACGGATTTGGAGGAAGGCGACTTGGTGGTGCATTTGCAATACGGGATCGGAAAATTTCTCGGACTGAAAAATCTGCCGGCGGCGACCCGATTGCCCACGTCCGGCGTTGCGCTCGCCGAAATCGAATGCCTTGTCATTGAATACGCCCCGGCCAAACCCGCGGATGAGCCTCCGAAGCTGTATGTGCCCGTCAGCGAGGCCCATCTCGCAAGCAAATACGTCGGCGCGGGCAAGGTGCGTCCGCCGCTCAACACCCTTGGGGGCACGCGCTGGATGAAGGCGAGGGAACAAGCGGAACGCGCCGTGCGAGATGTGGCGGCGGAGCTGCTCCGAATCCAGGCCGCGCGCGAGACGCAGTCCGGCCACGCTTTCAAGGCCGACTCCGCCTGGCAGAGCGAATTTGAAAGCGCCTTTGTTTATGAAGAGACTCCCGACTAGCTCACGGCCATTTCCCAGACCAAAACCGACATGGAAAAGCCCAAGCCGATGGACCGCCTCATCTGCGGTGACGTCGGCTTCGGCAAAACCGAAGTGGCCATCCGGGCCGCGTTCAAAGCGGTGATGGGTGGCAAACAAGTGGCGGTGCTCGTGCCTACCACGGTCCTCGCCCAGCAACATTTCAATAATTTCCGCGAACGCATGGCGGATTATCCGGTCCGCATCGAATTACTCTCGCGCTTTCGCACCCGGCGCGAGCAGGCGCGTATCATCAAGGACCTGGCGGCCGGGGCGGTGGACATCGTCATCGGCACGCATCGCATCGTGCAGGACGACATTGGCTTCAAGGATTTGGGGTTGGTGGTGATTGACGAGGAGCAGCGCTTCGGGGTGTTGCAGAAGGAAAAGTTCAAACGGCTGCGCACCCTGGTAGACGTTCTCACGTTGAGCGCCACGCCCATCCCGCGCACGCTCTATCTGGCGCTCACCGGCGCCCGCGACATGAGCACGATCCAGACTCCGCCGCATGACCGCCTGCCGGTCGAAACCATCGTTACGCAATACGACGAGCGCATCATCCGCGATGCCATCCTGCGCGAAATCAGCCGCGGCGGGCAGGTTTTCTTCCTGCACAACCGTGTGATGACCATCGAGACCGTTCGTGCCCGGCTCCAAATGCTCCTGCCCAACGCTCGTATCGTCGTCGGCCACGGCCAGATGGAAGCGGACATGCTGGAAGAGGTAATGACCCGCTTCGTGAACGGCGAAGCGGACGTTCTCCTCTCCACCACCATCATCGAAAGCGGCCTCGATATTCCCAACGCCAATACCATTATCATTGACCGTGCCGACCGCTTCGGCTTGAGCGATTTGTATCAACTTCGCGGGCGGGTGGGCCGCTACAAACACCAGGCCTATGCGTATCTCCTCTTGCCGCGCCATGCCCGCCTGCTGACCGACGTGCGCAAACGCATCAGCGCCATGAAGCAATACGCTTCTCTCGGCAGCGGTTTCAAAATTGCCATGCGTGATCTGGAGATCCGCGGCGCCGGAAATCTCCTCGGCGCCGAGCAAAGCGGCCATATCACCGCCGTCGGTTTCGAACTCTACTGCCAATTGCTTAAACAAAGCGTCGCCTCGTTGAAAGGCGAAAAAATAAAACCCCGCGTCGAAGTCGCCGTGAAACTGGATTTTCTCGACGTAAGGAGCCTGCCGGAAAATTACCTGGCGGAATCGCATCATCGCATCGAAATTTACCGCAAACTGGCGCAGGCCAATGAGAAAACCGCGCTCGAAAAATTACGGCA
>JASHVW010000197.1 GCA_030044395.1 Verrucomicrobiia bacterium | reverse complement strand
GGATAGCCATTCTCTTTCACCCTTTATTCATCAGCCGGAATCTTTTGAACTCTTTCGTAATCATTCACCATCCGATTTGACGCATGAAATCCCGATCTCGATTGGCGGCCCTGGCAATAATGATTTTCGGCTTGGCCGCCATCGCCCCGGCACAGGTAATTTTTGACGAGAATTTTGACGGCGGATATGCGGGCGCATTCGGCACCGGCTCGTATCAGGGAGGGAGCCCCACCGGCGCCACCAACATGGTTTTGAGCAGCGGCGGAAATCCGGGCGGTTGTTGGGAGGAAACGATGACGACAGAAACTTCAAGCGACTATTACACCGGGCAGGTCCAGTTGAGCACCGTTTCGGGCAATACCGATCCCAACCCGGCGGACTACGTGTTGTCCTTCGACGCTAACGGCAGCCAGGCGGCAAACATTCAGTTCATCATCCAGACCTGGCCGGACGATTATTTCGGCGGCACCCAGGCCATCCAGGCGACGGTAAACGACCCGTTGAACGCAGCGAATACCTGGCAGACGTTCAGCGTGAACCTGGGCAGCCTCACGACGTCCGACGCAAACGACGCCACCTGGCAATTGGAATACCAAATCAATGCCTCCCAGTGGGGCGGCGCAGGTGTTACCGACACCCTTAAGATAGACAACATTATTCTGATTCACCTGGGGAATTCCCTTGAGCTAACTTCGTCGGCCAACCCTTCGACCTTCGGCAGCGGCGTCACCTTCACCGCCACAGTGCAGACGAATGGGGTCACCGCGGGCAATGCCACCGGACAAGTTGTGTTCTCATCGCCGAACGGCCCTTTCAGCACCAACACCGTGAGTAGGGGCGCCGCCACCAGTTCTTCCATTGCCAACCTGCCCGGTGGAACGGATCTCATCACCGCCATCTACTCCGGCGGCAACTATTCGGCCAGCACCAATACCCTCGACCAAACCATCAACCCCTCGTCGGGACCCGGTATCGCGCAGGCGAACCTTGCGCTCTACACCGATAATTTGGTGAATGGATTCCAAAATTGGAGTTGGGCAACGGTCAATCTGCTGAATGAGTCGCCGGTTCATTCGGGAAGTTATTCCATCAGCGTCACCGATTACGGCAATCAGGCGCTTTGGCTCGAACACGCCGAGTTTAATACGACGCCTTATACCAGTCTCAGTTTCTGGGTGAACGGCGGGAGCGCCGGCGGGCAACAAGCGCAGGTTTGGGGATTGCTGGATGAAACCAACCAAGTGGCTTACTCCGTTGGACCGCTGCCGGCCAATACCTGGCAGCAAATTACGATTCCGCTTTCCTCGTTGGGCGTGTCCAATATGCCAAACTGCACCGGCTTTCAGATTCAGGGAAACACCGGCGGTGCCCAACCCACCTTTTACGTGGATGACGTTCAACTGGTGGCGGCGCCGGCACCTTCCGTGGTTCACCTGGGAGTGAATGCCGGCCAGACATTGCGCACCGTGGATGCGCGCCAATTTGGACTCAATACCGCCACTTGGGACGGCAGTCTTGGAAATTCCCAAACCCTGACGATGCTCGAGGAAATAGGTTGCCTGGCCTTGCGCTGGCCGGGCGGCTCGACTTCGGACGATTATAATTGGGCAAATGATCCGGCAGGCAACGCCACCTTTATGAATATTGCCACCAATCTCGGCGCGCAGGTTTTTACCACTGTCAATTACGGCACCGGTACGCCCGCCGAGGCGGCGGCCTGGGTTCTTTCGGACAACAAAACCAACAATTGCAACTTCAAGTATTGGGAAGTCGGCAACGAATGCTATGGGACGTGGGAAACCGATACCCACGCCATTCCGCACGATCCGTACACATACGCCACGAACGCGGTTGCTTACATTCAGCAGATGAAAGCCGCCGATCCGTCTGTGCCCATTCATGTGGGCGTCGTCGTTGTGCCTGGAGAAGGAAGCTATTCCAACAACGCCGACCATTTCGCAGTCAATCCGGTCACCGGCGCCACGAACTATGGATGGACGCCCATTGTCCTCTCGACGATGAAAAGCCTCGGCGTATTGCCGGACTTCCTCATCTATCATTTTTACGCGCAATACACCGCCTCGGGCTGGACCTATTATACCGCATCTCCCGACAGTGACCCTCTGCTCTTGCAGGTGGCGGGCGATCCCAGTCCGTTGAACTGGAGCGATTGGGCCAGCGCCGCCGCCAATTTGCGCCAGCAAATCACCGATTACATCGGAGCGCCCGGCACGAACATCGAACTGTGCGTGACAGAAAACAACAGCGACGCCGGCGCCATGGGCCGGGAGTCCACCAGCCTGGTCAACGCCCTCTATCTCGCCGACAGCACCAGCCAACTCATGAAAACCGAATTTCGCTCTTACATCTGGTGGGATTTGCACAATGGAGCCGACACCACCGGGGATTTTGACCCCACGATTTACGGCTGGCGGACGAATGGTGATTACGGAATTTTGAGCGGGTCGGACACTGCGTATCCCACTTTTTACGCTGAAAAATTGCTTCAATATTTCGCGCGGCCCGGTGATTCCGTCCTCAATGCCACCAGCGACAATCTTTTACTTTCCGCCTACGCGGTCCACCGCACCAATGGCGCGCTGACCCTGCTGGTCATCAACAAGGACATGACCACGAACCTCACCGCGCAAATCGCGCTTACGAATTTCGTGCCATGGACCGCCGCAACCATTCAATCCTACGGCATCCCGCAGGACCAGGCGGCGGAGAACAACGACGCCGAGTCATTGCAAGACCTTGCGACGACAAATTATCCAGCGGCCGGCGCCAACTTCACCTATTCGTTTTCACCATTATCACTCACGCTCTTCACCTTCGCGCCAGGACCTTCGTCCCTGTCCCTGTTGGGGGTTCAACCCGGACAGGTCGAGCTTCTCCTGCAAGGGCAATCTGGCACGCCTTATATCATCCAAAGTTCGCCCGATCTGTCTGTTTGGACCGCGGTTTCCACCAACACACTCGTTGGGAGCAGCTTGAGCCTCACCAACCTGGTTTCTCCAGATTCCCCCAGCCAATTTTACCGCGCCGTCTGGCTTCCTTGAATAGTCAGGTTCTTTTCAAAAAACTGC
>JASHVW010000196.1 GCA_030044395.1 Verrucomicrobiia bacterium | reverse complement strand
ACCATCCCGGAGCCATCAGGTTTTTGGCCTGGCTCAACGAAGCGGACATGGCAAGCTACACGGCGGCGACCGCTATTTTAAAGGCCCAAGGTTCGGGCGCGGACATTTCGCCCGCTCGCGCTTACCGCTACAAATACGGCTTTGGCATCAATTGGGAGCAGGAAATTGCAAAAAACATCGGCTTGTTTTCGCGCCTGGGCTGGAATGACGGCCAGGAAGAGACATGGACGTTCACCGATATTAATTATTCGGGTTCACTGGGCGTCAGCGTCAACGGCGAAACGTGGCGCCGCCCCGACGATACGTTCGGCCTCGCGGGCGTCCTCAGCGGAGCTTCGCGCGCCAACCAGGAGTTTCTGGAAGCCGGCGGCACGGATATGCTCGACGGTGACGGAGCGCTGTCTTACGGATGGGAAAAGGTTTTGGAAACCTATTACGACTTCAAAATCCGGGAAACCATTCATGGCGCATTCGACTTTCAATATGTCGTTGACCCGGCTTTCAACCGGGCGCGCGGGCCGGTCCCGATTTTCGCCGCCAGACTCCACTGGGAATTTTAAAACTTCATGAATCCAATCCCACCAGAGCCTGAAACCGCCGCCGAGCCCAAGGTCTCCGAGGCTCCGCATCCCGGCGCCATGTCGCTGGAGGGATTGCATGACAGCGTAAGAGTACCCGGTCATAAAGCGGGCTTTTGGAGGCAATTCGCCGCCTACTTTGGCCCGGCCGTTTTGGTCAGTGTGGCCTACATGGACCCTGGCAACTGGGGAACCGATCTCCAAGGCGGCGCCCAATTCAAATATGGACTGATTTGGGTCGTCGGCCTGGCCAGCCTCATGGCCATCTTTCTGCAAATTATCGCCGCGCGGCTCGGCATCGCCACCGGACGCGACCTAGCGCAGTGCTGCTACGATTGGTATCCCCGGTGGACGCGCGTGCCCAACTGGGTCATGGCGGAAATTGCCATCATCGCCTGTGATCTGGCCGAAGTCCTGGGCGGCGCCGTGGCCCTGAACATGCTCTTCCATATCCCGATTTTTTGGGGAGTCATCATCACCGGCCTGGATGTGCTCCTGCTTTTGGCACTGCAGGGGCTGGGCATGAGAACGATTGAAGCGGTGGTGTTGCTGCTCGTCGCGACCATCGGCATCTGCTACTTCATCGAGATTTTTGTCCTGCCGCAAACACAGCCCAGTTTTCTGGAAATGGGCCGCGCGATGCTCACGCCCACGTTGACCTCGTCCGATATGGTCTATGTCGCCATCGGGATCATCGGCGCCACCGTCATGCCGCACGTCTTATATCTGCACCCCGCCCTGGTCCAGAGCCGGAAATTCCAGAAGGACGAGGAATCAATCCGGACCGCGATTCGCTTTAACACGATTGATGTCTCCGCCAACCTGTCGGTGGCATTCGTCATCAACGCGGCCATTCTGGTGCTCGCCGCGATTGTCTTTTACGGCAAAACCGGCGTCACCGTCGCGGGCGGGCAGGTCGTTCAATTCAATGGCGACACCGACTGGATTCAAGCGGCGAACCTCACTTTGGCGCCGCTGCTGGGCACGACTGCCGCCAGCGTGCTCTTTGCCATCGCCCTCCTCGCCAGCGGACAGAGCGCAACCATTGTCGGCACCCTGGCCGGCCAGGTGGTGATGGAAGGCTTCATGCATTGGAGAATCAAGCCCTGGTTGCGCCGCCTCATCACTCGTTCCCTGGCGATTATTCCCACGGCCGTCTTTGTCGGCATCCGCGGGGCGAATAACGTCAACGACCTGATCGTCCTGAGCCAGGTGGTGCTGGCCTTGCAACTGCCCTTTGCGATGTTCCCGCTGCTGCATTTTGCCAGTTCGCGAAAAAAAATGGGGCAATGGCGCCTGGGCTGGTTTCTGGTGATTGCCGGCTGGGGCTCGGCGTTGCTGATTACCGCCTTTGACTTTTACGGCCTGCCCGACGCGGTGAAACAGGCGTGGCACGTGATCATCGGTCATTGATAAGGCCATTTACGATTTACGATTTACGATTTACGATTGATGAATGATGAATGAAGATTGTTGTTCTGGCGGAACAAATCATAAATCGTAAATCAAAAATCTTTCCGTCCATGTATGATAAAATCCTCGTAACGCTCGACGCGACGCCCAGCGACCGCGCCATCATCGAGCACGTCAAGCCCCTGGCCAAATGGGCGAACAGCCGCGTCGTGTTGCTTCACGTGGCCGATGGCTGGGCCGCCCGCACTTACGGACCGGACGCGATCAGCCCGGAAATCACCGAGGACACCGCTTATCTGGAAAAAATCCGGGCCGAATTCCAATCCGCAGGCATTAACGCCACGGCGGAACTTGCTTACGGCGATCCCGGTGATGAAATTGTCAAATGGGTGGAGAAGAAAGGGTGCGACCTTGTGGCGATGAGCACCCACGGCCACGGTTTTCTCGCCGATTTATTCCTCGGCAGCGCCTCCCGCCGCGTCCGCCACCGTATCCGAGTCCCTGTCCTCTTGCTCCGCGCAAAATAGGAATGCGCGTGCGGCACCCGCGTTTCGCCTGCCGCGCCGTCTTGTCGCGCGATAACGAAGCGATGGAGGAAGCCAGGCGAAGGCGGGCGGATAGATTCGGACGTCCCGTCCGAAACCTGGGGCTGCGAAAAAGTCGGGCCTTGCTGCGGCTCACAGAGCCGCGCTCCGAAACCACCGACATCACCCATTGTGGCGATAGACATTCAGGTGTTTGGTTGCGAAAATTGAGACAATGAACCGCCTGAGTTTTTTTGCATTTGTGCTGGTTTTAGCCCTGGTGCAATTCTTCTTTTCTGCCGTTGTTGAGGCCAAAACCTTCAATATCCGTGACTTTGGCGCTGTGGGCGACGGAACCAACCTGGACACCGCTGCCATCCAAAAGGCGCTCGATGCCTGCGCTTCCGCCGGAGGGGGAACCGTATTGGCGCCGCCCGGCAATTATTTGACTGGCAGTGTCATCATGGGAGGCCGCACGACTTTGCGTTTCGAGAACCACGCCAGCCTCATCGCCAGCCCGAACATTGCCGATTATCCAATCGTGCAAGTCCGGTACGAAGGTGAATTTGTCCAGGGACATCGCGCGCTCATCTCCGCCGAAAACGCCAACCATATCGCCATCCGGGGTGATGGTTTCATTACCGGGCCGCCGGTGGACCTCGGCCGCCTGCGCAATCCGCGCGGGCCGGTCTTGATTGAGCTGACCGGTTGCACCAATGTCACCCTTGAAGGTTTCACCACCCATTACGAGCGGCTTTGGTCCATTCATCCCTTGTTCTGCCAAAATGTGGTCATCAGGAACCTGACCATCCGTTCCACCCAGGACAACGGCGACGGAATTGACGTGGATTCGTGCCGCAATGTGCTGATTGATCACTGCGACATTAACACCGGTGACGACGCCATTTCGCTCAAGTCCGGCCGCGGTGAATCCGCGGCGCGCATGGATCGTCCCACCGAAAATGTAACCATCAAGGATTGCACACTCATCAGCAGTATTTTTGCCGGGTTGGGGATAGGCACCGAGCTGTCGGGTGGCATCGAAAATACCCTGGTGGAAAATTGCACTATTTCCGGCGCACAAAACGGAATCTTCTTGAAAAGCCGGGATGGCCGCGGCGGTTGCATCAAAAATTTTACCGGAAAAAATCTCAC
>JASHVW010000195.1 GCA_030044395.1 Verrucomicrobiia bacterium | reverse complement strand
TCAATTGATCGAGGGTTCGTTCCTCGGGTTGGGAGGCCGGCCGGGCATGGTGCAACTGCGTGCACGACACGTCTTCACTCACATAAATATGCCCGCCAAGAACGTCCCAAATGGCGTCAATGATCTCGTCCGGACTTTCTTCCTTCATGATATACCCGTCTCCACCGGCCCTCAATACCCTGTCCGCATAAAGCGCTTCATCATACATGGAAACAACGAGTAACTTCACAGGGAGCTTTAATGCCCGTACCTTTTTGATCAGTTCCAAGCCGCTTTTGTCCGGCAATTCCAGGTCAATGAGCGCCAAGTCCGGCTTCAGTCGTTTGATGCCCTTAAGTCCCGCCTCATAATCACCGGCTTTGCCGCAAACCTCCATGTCCGTTTCGGAATTCAGCATCTGAATCAGTCCATCCCGGAAAAGGGGGTGGTCTTCCACGATAAAAATCCGGCTGCCTGAAACCGGGCGCTTTTTTTCAGATCTTGGCATCATATATCGCGTTCTAACGCAAATTTAACTAGGCTTTTAATCTAAGGTCCCAAATCATTTTGCGCAATAGAAATATCTCAGGCCGCTGTCAAATGAACCGGGTCCTTGCATGGAATTCGCGCGGTAATGGTCACGCCTTTTTTGGGAGCGGATGCGATGATGCACGTGCCTCCCAGAGACAAGGCGCGCTCGCGCATATTGGTCAATCCCAGCCCCCTGCCCTTTTCCTTTTTGCCGGACCCGATTTTCCGGGCCTCAAATCCGCATCCATCGTCCTGGATTTTTAACTGGACGGAACCATTCTGAAGGCCCATTTGCAACTTCACGGACGTGGCCCCGGCATATTTTTCGATGTTGTTGATGGCTTCCTGCACGATGCGAAAGAGGGTCAATTCAACGGTCGGCGGCAGGCGTTTTTTCGCGGGCAACACGATCCGGCACCGGACCTGCATGTTGGTTCGCGACTGGAAGTCCCTGCAGAAGTTGCGGCACGCCTCCGCAAGTCCAAGGTTGTTTAAATCGGCCGGGTGCAGGTTGTGCGCAATCCGGCGATTTTCCTCCAACGCGCCGGCCAGAAGTTTATCGCATCGCAGGAGGATCTCCCTCGTGGCCGCTTGAACCTGGGGCAGGCTCTCCTGCACGCCGCGCAGTCTCATCTTGACCGACGCGATGATTTGATTCACGCCGTCATGCAACTCGCGCGCGACGCGTGAACGTTCCTCCTCCTGGGCCTTGATGATTTTTTGCGGCAGAGAGCGCAATTCTTCCTCGGCGCGTTTCCGCTGCGTGATGTCGCGGATATAAATGGTAAAAGTAGGCTCTCCCTTTAATTTGATGCGCGTGATCGTGAATTCCGCAAAAAAACGGCTGTTATCGGCGCGCAAAACCGGCATCTCGATGCGGCTACCAACCGCAGGACCCTTTTCACCGGAAAAATAATGTTCCAGGCCCTCCCGAAACCACTGCTGCAGCGATGGCGGGATGATCTCCATTATATTTTCGCCGATTAATTTCGCGCGGTTGCGTGTAAATATGCTTTCCGCCGCTGAGTTCAATTCGATGATCCTGCCCGTATGGTTGATGGTGATGATGGCGTCGAGCGCCACGCGCATGATCGCGCTCTTGCGCGCCTCGTTTTCGCGCAGCGCGTCCCAAACTTGTTTGCGGTCGGTAATATCTTCCGCGATTCCGACCACACGGTACACCTTCCCGGCATCATCGTGAATGGGAAATGCCCGGTCCTGAATCCATCGGATCGCGCCATTGGGCCGGACAATCCGATAAACCTCGTCGTATTTCCCGGAACTTTGTTTCGTCATCGCGGCTTCCGAAATGCGCGCCCGGTCGTCGGGGTGAATGGCGTCCATCCATTCCCGCGGCGACGCGTAGAGAGACTTCACCTCTCGCCCCCAAATTTGCTCGTATGCCGGGCTCACGTAAATCATCCGGCGCTTCTCGACATCGGTCATCCAAAACACTTCGCGGATATTGTCGGCCAATTGCCGAAAACGCTCTTCGCTGTCGCGCAAAACTTTCTCCGCCTGTTTCCGCTTGGTAATGTCGCGCGCCACACAGACTACGCCCGCGGTGTGGCCGTCTTTGTCCGCCGTCACCGTCGCGCTCAACTCCGCGTCAAAAGGCTCTCCGCTTCTTTTAAGAAGCGTATATTCCACGTTGCGGATGATTCTTTCTTTGAGAATTGAAATGTCCGCCCTGCCGCGTTCGCGCGCGGGAATAAGATCGAGAAGATTTTTATTGAGCAATTGGCCGGGATTGTCATATCCCAGCATGGCCACAGCCTGAGAATTGACGCTGATTAACCGTCCTTGCGGTGAAATCAAACAGATCGCATCGGGTAAAATATCAATCAGGCGCCGGTAATGGTCCTCACTGGCGCGAAGGGCCGCAGTCGTGTCCCTCAGCCGGAGCAAGGTGCGAACCCGCGCCAGCAATTCCTGGAGGCCAAACGGTTTGATCAGGTATTCGTCCGCGCCAATCTCCAGGCCGTCCACCTTGTTTTCCACCCCCGTGGCTTCTCCGGTGCAGAAGGCGACAAATACGTCCGTCAACGCCGGATCCGCCTTGACTTGTTTGCAGACCTCCATGCCGCTGATATCCGGCAACCGGACATCGAGCAGAATCAAATCCGGGCTGTATTTGCGCGCCAGCTCAAGCCCTTGCCAGCCGGTTCCCGCCTCTCGCACATCGTAGCCTTTTGTCCGCAAACAGGTGGCAAACAACTCCCGCGTCGCGTCATCGTCATCCACAATGAGTATGGAACTGTTCCGACTCAACATGCCCGGAAATTTTAGTGCCTTTGGCCCCCGAAGCAACTCCGTTTATTCTGTTGATTCAGACGAGGCGAGGTAACAAGCTGAGGAGATGCATCCATTACCATGGCACGTGGCACATACGCGGCCGCGCCGCGAGAAAAAGGTGCGCGACTATTGCGTTCAGAAAAATCTGGTCGCGGTGCTGCCCTGCTACCGCGCAGCGCACAAATATCGCGGCAAGACCGTGGTTTTCCAGAAGCCGCTTTTCCCCGGCTATGTCTTTGTTCGAACGCCGCCCGAAGAACGCAGCCTGGTCTTAAAAAGCAACCACGTGGCCAATCTGTTGAGCGTGCAGGACCAGAATTTGTTCGAGCGGCAATTGCACGAAATCCTCCGCGCGCTGGAAACGAAACTCGAGATTCGCCTGGCGCCGACAATTTGCGAAGGCGCGCGGGTAAAAATAAAATACGGTCCCTTGCGGGGTGTTGAAGGTTGGGTGGAAAAGCGCCACGGTATGAGCGTGGTTTTGCTCCGGTTGGACTTTATTGGCCAGGCGGCCGCGGTGAAACTGGATGCCACCGACCTTGAGTTGATTTGAGCCTTTTTAGAACGTAACTATTCGGTTGGGATGGGTGCCC
>JASHVW010000194.1 GCA_030044395.1 Verrucomicrobiia bacterium | reverse complement strand
TTTGTGCAGAATCACCCATCAAAATAATAAAAACGGAACATTTAACTTTTGGATTCCGGGTTGGACTTGAAATGAAGGATGTTTTTAAAGCCCGCCCTCATCCGGCGCAAGGGAAACAGTTTTTCCCGGACGGCCCTCACCCGGCCTTCGGCCACCCTCTCCCGCTCCTGCGGGCGAGGGAATATCTCCCCCTGGAGAAGGAAGGGGACGAGGACAAGCCTGAATTTGCGGAGTGGCTTTGCGACTGATTCAGCCTTTCGCATTCATCCACACGACCTCCGGCAATAGCTTGTCATGGCATTTTCCAACCTGCAAAAAAGTGAGATGCGCCCACGTTCGTTTTGGATAACCAGTGTTGACTCACGGGGTTGCCGCCGCTTTAATGGACACAAATAGTTTCCGACATTTTTGCTATGCGCCTGCCTCGATGGTTTTCCTTTGTGTTTCCACTCTGCGCGCTTGCTGTTCACGGTGCGGAGTATCGTTCGACAACTCCCCGCGTTGACTCGGTGGCTCCAGGCATCTGGCGCATTCATTTCGGCAACCCCGAACTGTTCACGCCAACGCATTTTCGCAGCGCACCCATGGACACGGCCGGCCTTGAAAAAATGCCTTTCAGCCGGCCAATGCCTCTCGATCAAGCCCAAATCTCATGCCGGATTTCAGACCGCGGCTGCTCCGTGCTCTTGCCCATGACCCCTGGGGAAAGCATCTACGGCCTGGGCCTGAACACGGAACTTTTTGACATGACCCAAACCGCCAAAGGCCAGACCGGCCGCCGGCTCTTTCTTAAGCCGACGGACTCGCCCGAAAACGATTTGGGCGAATCCCATGCCCCCGTGCCGTTTTTTGTCTCTTCGGATGGCTACGGTATTTTCGTGGATACGGCCCGGTTCGCGTCATTTTACACGGGAGATGTCACCCCTGTCGGCCGCGGCTCGAAGACAATGCTCGTGGATGTCCCGGCGGCAAAGGGGCTGGACGTCTATGTCTTTGCCGGACCCACGATGCTCGACGCCGTGGAGCGCTACAATCTTTTCTCCGGCGGCGGAGTTGTGCCCCCCCTGTGGGGGCTGGGCGTTCAATATCGTGGGTATGGAAAATTTGGCGCCGATGAATCACTCGCCCTGGCCGCTCATCTTCGTGCCGAGCGAATTCCTTGCGACGTATGGGGTGTCGAGCCGGGCTGGCAATCCGCAAGTTATTCGTGTTCGTTCGTCTGGGATACCAGCCGTTTCCCCGATCCGCACGGTTTCCTTGCGAAAATGCGCGACATGGGTTATCGCCTGAATTTCTGGGAGCACGCTTTTACATCTCCATCGTCTCCGATGTATCGCGAGCTTCAGCCGTGGTCGGGTAATTACCTGGTCTGGGGCGGGTTGGTCCCGGATTTCGCGACCCCCCAGGCGCGGACGATTTTTCTCAGGCAAAATGACGTGTCATTGTTCAACCGGCAGGTCGAAGCGGTAAAATTGGATGAATGCGATTATCAGCCTGAATCTCCCACGCCCTGGTCGTTTCCATTGGCGACGGCATTTCCATCCGGTTTGGACGGCGAACAGATGCATTCCCTATTCGGTGTGCTTTATCAGCAGACGATGCTGGAGCCGTACCGCGAAAAGGGCCTTCGCACCTGGGGATTGGTGCGCAATTCGCAAGCGCTGGCCGCGCCGCTGCCTTATGTCCTTTACAGTGATTCCTACGATCACCGTAGTTACGTCCGCGGCCTGGTGAATGAGGGATTTGGCGGCCTGCTTTGGACCCCGGAAGTGCGGGATGCTGCTTCAATCGAAGATTTATACCGCCGGATTGAGACCGTGGTTTTCTCCTCCGACGCCGTTATTAACTCGTGGTTTATCAAGAATCCCGCGTGGGACCAGGTGGACCGCGACAAAAACAACCGCGGCGAGCTTATGCCCGAACGCGAGACCGTAACCGACACCGTTCGCAAATTGTTGCAATTAAGGATGAGTTTCATCCCTTATCTTTATACCGCCTTCAACGAATACCATTCGACCGGCAAACCACCGATCCGCGCCCTGGTATTGGATTGGCCCGATGACCCCAATGTCCGCGAAATTGACGACGAATTCATGTTCGGTGATTCCGTGCTGGTTGCGCCGATGTTTGCCGGACAAAGCAGCCGTAACGTTTATCTTCCCGCCGGGGATTGGTTCGATTTCTGGACCCATGCGAAGTTTGGCGGGGGAACAACCGTTGAAGTCACCAACGGCATCACACAGATTCCTTTATTTGTAAGGAGCGGAACCCTGCTGCCACTGGCCGAGCCGGTGGAGCACATCAAACCTGATACTTGCTTCAATATAACCGTCAACATCGTCGGCAACAAACCCGGGGACTTCACGCTTTACGAAGACGATGGCACGACTTCCGATTACGCCCAAGGCGGCCAAAATCAAATTCAGCTCCATGCCAATGGCGCCAGCCACTCCGTCCTGGGCAGCGGGGATTATCATGGGCCGCCTCGTTTCAAAATCACGGCCTGGAAACAGTTCTGACAGGCTTCAATTTTGTTCTTCCAAGTCGTAATTCAGACGAAGGCGATGGCCATTCGACGCAGCCGCCCCGGGTTTGCGGCGGACCCCGTCTGACCTCCTTTCCCGTTATGAGACTATACAAAATGTTGTCAGCGTGATAGATACGACTGGCACCTTGGCCAATGCATGGACCTGCCGAGTGCCTGGAAATTAATTTGTTCGAGGGTCGAATTTTTTGCTTGACAGCCCCCCGCTTTACTATAAAGTTCGAGGCTAGAATAAATCCCAAACCTGAGTTTTGAGACGTTTTTGCGTCCATGCGAAAGATTGACCTAAATAATTTTCAGGTGGCGAGGAGTGAAACGGCCCGCGATATCAACAGCCGCATCATGTTGAATCTGGTCCGAAAGCATCAGCCCATTTCCCGCGCCGATTTGATGCGCTTTTCGGGATTGCAGCGCAGCACGGTTTCCGTCATCACCGAACAGTTAATCTCCGAACGATGGCTGCGCGAAGGCAACACCGGCCAACTGCCTCGCGGACGCCGTCCCACCTTCCTGCACCTCAACGAGGACCGCGGCGGCTTTTTCGGAATTAACGTCCGCCCTTTCACCACCAATATGGCCTTGGCCAATCTTACCGGCGAATTCGTCGTGCAGGAATCCATGCCCACGCCAAGAAGCGCCGATGATTTTTTGGAAAAGGTCAGCCGGCGCATCCGTGAGTTGATGGCCGAATACCCCCAAATGTCCTACGAGGGCATCGGAGTCAGCCTGCCCGGACGCGTGGATTTGTCGTCCCAAAAATTCGTCTTTGCCCCTAATCTTGGCTGGCGCGAGGAGGATTTGAAAGTGCGCCTTGAACGAGCCACCGGTTTGCCCGTGGATTTGGAAAATGAGGCAAACGCCTGCGCCCTGTCCGAATTCTGGTTCGGACATCATTCTGATGGCGCGCGCAATTTAATCGCCGTGGCGGTCTCTGAAGGCATTGGCGTGGGGATGATTTTGAACGGCCAGATCGTCCGCGGCCCTTCCGGCCTTGCCGGCGAATTTGGCCACGTCGCCCTCACGGAAGACGGGCCTGTCTGTGCCTGCGGCAACCGGGGTTGTTGGGAGGTCTATGCCTCCAATTCCGCCGGCGTGCGTTATTACCTGGAATCCAAATCGCCACGACCCAACCGGCAGACCAGGAACGGAACCTCCTTTGAAGACGTGTTGGAATTTGCCGAGCAGGGCGACCTAAAAGCCCTCGCCGCCCTCGACCGCATGGCCGAATACCTCGGCGCCGGAATTGCCATGCTCCTCACCGGGCTGGCGCCGGATGTCATCGTGGTCGTGGGAGAAGTGACCCGCGCCTGGGACCGCATCGAGCCGATCATCAGCGAAGTGGTCAAAAAACGCTCATTTACCCACGCCACCACGCGCATCATCGCCAGCGGCCCGGCCCCGCAGCCGCGCCTGCGCGGCATCATCGCGCTGGTTTTGCAAAAACGTTTCGGTGCCCCCATCATCGCATGAAAATCATCAATATCATTTTACATTATTTTGTTCGGGCTGCGAACTAATCAAATTAGTCTTTAATATGAATACAGATACTGTTCTCCAATTAAAATTCACGGAAGATAATGAGGCCGGCTCCAACGGGCTTGCCTCCGAAATCGCCCGGCGAATCCGGCGTAGCGTCACCTACATGGCCGAGCACTTGGACCAGCCCTTGCAGGTTTCCGCCTTGGCGGCCCACGCCAATGTCTCGCCCTCGCACTATTTCGCCCTCTTCAAACAACAAATCGGCCGCCCGCCCATTGACTTTTTTATCCGCCTGCGCATGAACCACGCCCGCGATTTGCTGGATACCACCTCCTGCAGCGTCAAGGAAATCGCGGCAAGCCTCGGTTATCACGACCAATTTTACTTTTCCCGCGTCTTTAAGTCGGTTCATCAGATGGCCCCGACCGAATATCGCCGTCGAAATGGCAAACCGAACGTGGCTGAGCCTGATAACGGCCGTTCCATCAAGCCGTTGCTGTCTTTTGATGGCGGAATGGGACTCCCCGAAAACCGGGCGATCCCCCAAAGCCGCCTTAACCCCGGCTAAATCGTGAAATTAAAATCATAGCTTTATCCATCTCAAACATAGCTTTGTCCATTCCAATGAAATCAGATAATGTTAAAATTAGCGTCCAAATTAATCCAAGCGATATGTTCCGGCCTCAGAACTCTCCCGTTACCGTTGCCGAAAGCAACCGGGTTCCTGATTGGTTGCGGTTGCAAAGGGAACGCCATACAAATCTCGCAAAATCGTAGAAAACAATCCATAAGCCACCACCATACAACCTAGAAAATCCAATGAAAACCAGACCCCGACTCACAACGCTCAAACTCCTCATCCTTCTATGCTGCGCCTTTGCCACGACGACCGTGCTTGGCCAGACGATCTATACCTGGGTCGGCCTGGCAGGCAATGGCACCGGCACGCCGGATGGAACCAACATTGCCAACGCCGCCAACTGGAGCCCGACCGGCGGTCCTCCCAGTGGTTCCACCCAGGACGTGGGCACATGGGACGGCGACGTGGCTGGAAATCTGGTTGTAACCTACAACAACGGGTTGCCGAGCACCGGTGGTGGCACATCGGGAATAGAATTCGCCCTTGGTGGGAGTCAGACGGGCAACGTGCAACTGATTCCGGTGGGTGGTTCCACCGGAAATATCGGCTTTAACGCCGCCTCCAACCTCGCTGCCTCCGCAAGTTTTACCTTTGGCGATCCCAACGATAACGTAAATATTCTGAACTTTGTCGGTCGGCCTGGCGGCGCAATCCACGAATTGTTAAACGATTCAACGGGGCCGTGCATCATTAATCCAAACGTGCGATGGCAGGCGGGCGCCGGCTCCACGTATGAGTTGGTCTTTGATGGAACAGGAAATTGGTATGTGACCAACTCCCTTGCCAATGCCAACGCCACCTCAATTGAGTACGAAAAGAACGGATCGGGAACGTGGTACTGGAATGGCCCTTCTGTTGGCAACGCGGCGCCCAACAGCGGTGTCACCGGCCCGATCAACATCGCCGAAGGCACGCTGGTCCTTCAATGGAATAATACCCTTATTGACAACATCACCATTGATAACGATGGAACGCTGCTTGAATACAACGCTCCGGGACAAACACAAATCCTGAATGCCATCATTTCCGGCACCGCCCCAATCGAGGTGGCCGGCGGCACACTCGATCTGAAAGGCCAGAACAGCTATGACGCAACCAATATTCTTGCCGGCGGCACCTTGATCGCCGATGCCCCCGAAACCCCCGGCACTTCTGGCCCGCTCGGTGTCGCCCTCACCAATTCTATCGTGTTTCAAGGCGGCACGCTGCAGTTCAGTGTCAACAACACGTTCGATTATTCTTCCCGCTTCAGCTCGGCGTCCGGCCAGCAATATAACTTTAACGCCGGCGGACAGGATGTGACGTTCACCAACACGACTGGACTCACCAGCAGTGGCGGCTCGCTCACCATGGGCGGCCCCGGTTCACTCACGATTGACGGCTTATGCACTTACAGCGGAGCCACTGTCATCAATGGCGGCACCTTGATATTCCAGGGCGGCAAGAGCGGCATCGGCGCAATCTCGGTGGCCGACAGTGCGGCTCTCGGCATCAATGCCAGCGGCTCGGCAGTCACGCCCGGCACCCTCACGGTCGGAACAAGCGCCGGCGCGTCCTTGAATTTCTACAACGTCGCCAGCACAACGACCGCAGCCCTTCAGGCCAATGCGATTGCCGCCAATGGCCCAATCACTGTCAACATTATGAGCGGCACGTTCGTTGCCGGGGATAGTTATCCGTTGTTCACGTGGACCAGCGGCGCCACCCCGACGGTCAGCCTCGGAGTTCTGAACGGCGCCTTGGGCACCCTTTCCATGAATGGCGACGAGGTCGTCCTGAACATTTCCGCCCTTGCGGACGAGTGGAACGGCAATGTGAACGATGATTGGACCACTGCCGACAACTGGCTGACTGCCGGCAGCCCCGCAACCTATGTGGATCCCACGCCTGTGGTATTTAACGACTCGGCTGCGGATACGACCGTAACCGTCAACGCTTTGGTTCAGCCCAAGAGCGTTACGTTTGAAAACAACACCAAGACTTACACCGTCACTTCCAGCGGCGCGGACAACATTGGCGGCAGCGCCACGTTGAGCATGAGCGGCACCGGCACAACCACACTGTCCGGCGGCGCCAACAGCTACACCGGCGTCACCACCCTCAGCAGTGGCATCCTGCAAGTCAGCGGGCTGGCCAACGGCGGTTCAGACAGTGACATCGGCGCCGCGGCCAACAGCGCGGCCAACCTGGTCATCAACGGCGGTGATTTGCAATACCTCGGCAGCGGGGCGAGCATTGACCACTTGTTCACGCTGGGCACGGGCGGTGGCACGATTGACTCCTCGGGCACCGGCGCCTTGGTCCTGGACAACACCGGCGCGGCTGCCTACAGCGGCACGGGCGCGCGTGTGCTCACTTTGACCGGCACTCAGACGGCCAGCAACGTTCTGGCAGCCGTGATCGGGGACAACGGCGGCTCGACTGAACTGGTAAAATCCGGCCTGAGCACCTGGGTTTTGACCGGGAACAATACCTATTCCGGCGGGACTACAGTTTCAGAGGTGGGCGGAGCCTTGGGCGGTGAATTGGTTGTCGGCACGGGCACCACGGGCACCCTCGGCACCGGCCCCGTCACTGACGACGGCAGCCTCGACTTCGATGTCTCCGGCAGTGTAACCGTGGGCGCTGTCGCCGGTATCGGTTCCGTTACGAACGATGGCACCGGCACGGTCATCCTTTCCGGCAACAACAGTTATTCCGGGGCCAGCACGATTAACAATGGCACGCTGCAAGCCGGCAACGGCGGCGCCAGTGGCACCCTGGCAGACGACAGTTTCATTTTTGCCAACACCAACGGCACGTTTGCTTACGACAGCACGGCCGCGGAGGCTTGGACCACAAAGGTCATTACCGGACCGGGAGCTGTGGTTGTAGAGAAAGGCTCATTGGGAGCTTACGGGAATGGGAACGGCACCGGGAACACTTATACCGGCCCCACGACCATTAAGTCCGGCGCCACATTTGAACCTTGCAAAGGCAATGTCGGCACGCTCGTTAGTTCGGTCGTAACCAACAACGGCGAGCTTCTCCTTGTCCGCCAGGACAACGGCGTCTTCATCTACAGCAACAACATCGTCGGAACGGGTGAAGTCGTCAAAGCCGACAACAATACCGACTTTGGCGACGCGACGCTCCTGGGCACGAACACTTATACCGGCGGCACGTTCATCACCGGCGGCGACATTATCCTCGGCGATGGTGGCACCCCCGGCTTCGGCTCGATTGTTGGCAATGTGACAATGAGCTTTGA
>JASHVW010000193.1 GCA_030044395.1 Verrucomicrobiia bacterium | reverse complement strand
TAAGTCCAATCCGTGTCGTGGGGAACGATGCCGCCGCCGGTCGGGCGACGAATCAGCGGACGCAAATGCGTGGCGCGTTCGACCTCGGAAATTTTCTGGAAATAGCCGAATGTCGCCGCCGGTTCGGTCCAGCCGTAAAATCGCAGCACCGGCGCGCCAAGCCGCGCCGCATTTTCCAGCAAAGCTTCATCGAGCGCCATATTGAACGGCGGGTGGCAGGCGCCGGAATTGAGAAAAAGCCAGTTCATCCGGCCAACGGCTCCTTGACGCCAATTCGCGGGCAAAATTTGAGCACCTCGCAATGGGCGCAGTTCGGTTTGCGCGCGAAACAGCGGCGGCGTCCGTGCCAGATGAGCAAATGGCTGAACAAGGTCCATTTTGTCCGCGGGACCAGCGACATGAGTTGCCGCTCGATTTTTTCCGGGGCGGAATGCCTGGTAAAGCCAAGCCGAAACGACAATCGCGCGACGTGTGTGTCCACGACCACGCCCACGTTGGTGCCGAACGCATTTCCGAGAACGACGTTGGCCGTCTTGCGCCCGACGCCGCCGAGTTGCAGCAGTTCGTCCATCGTCCGCGGAACCTCGCCGCCGTGCCGGTCCACGATCTCGCGGCAGGCGGACTTGATATTGCGGGCCTTGTTCCTGTAGAAACCAGCGGTGCGAATTTTGTCTTCCAGTTCTGAAATCCGGGCGCCGGCAAAATCCGCGGCGGAGCGGTATTTCTTGAACAATTTTTCGGTGACGATGTTGACGCGTTTATCGGTGCATTGGGCCGAAAGAATGGTGGCGACCAAAAGCTCGAGGGGGTTGGAATGAACCAATTCGCAATGGGCGTCCGGATAGGTTTTTTCCAGGCCGGCGATGATTTTTCCGGCACGGGCGACTTTGGCATGGGCCGTTTCGCGGGGCATTTTTCTATTTCCCCCCGATTTGTTTTTTGGCCCAGGCTTTGGCATCGCGCGATGTTTTCAACTCCTCGGCCAGTTGTTTTTCGCGGATTTCGTTCAATAACGCGCCCATCGCCGGGCCGGGTTTCATGCCGAGGGCGATTAAATTCCTTCCGGTAAGCAAAGGCGGGCGAATCGCCGGCTTTTTCTTCAGCTCTTCCACTTGCTCCAGGAGAAACTCGTAATGTTCCAGCGAGCCATGCGAGCCGAGGCAATCGAGCTTGTGCAGCTCGAGTTCGAGCGGGAAGGTTTCGCGCAGCAACAACCGTCGCAAAGTGGCCTTGCGCATCTGCCGCACATCCTTGAATTGCATATGCTGGCGCACACAGGCGGCGATTTCCTCGATTTGTCTCCGGGGAAACCGCAATCGCCCCAAAATTTCTTCGGACATGGTCGCGCCGATTTTCTCATGACCATAAAAATGGATGGCTCCCGTTTGCGCGTCCTTTTCCGCTGTCACCGGCTTGGCGATGTCGTGCAGCAAAACCGTCCACGGCAGCAGTTCGCCGGCGTCCGACGGCATTTTTTCGAGCATCAATTTGATATGCTCAAAGACGCTGCCTTCGGGATGATAGTCCGGCGACTGGCCACAGGAAACCGTGGCGGCCAGTTCGGGCAGGATGTGATCCAGCAATCCGCTGTCGCGCAACAGGACCAGGCCGCGCGCGGCGTGCGGCGGCCTGAATAATTTCAAAAGCTCTTCGCGGACACGCTCGGCGCTGATGATTTTAATCTTCGGCGCGAGCGATTGAATGGCTGCGAATGTTTTGGGTTCGATTTGAAAATCCAATTGCGCGGCAAAACGGACGGCTCGCAGCAGCCGCAAATGGTCCTCGGCAAAACGCTCCGCCGGTTCGCCGATGGTGCGGACGATTTTGGCGCGCAAATCCTTTTGGCCGCCGACCCAATCATGGGTTTTATTGGAGACAGGGTCGTAAAAGAGGCCGTTGACGGTGAAATCGCGGCGCAAGGCGTCGGCCTCCGCATTGGCGAAAACAACTTTTTCGGGGCGGCGGCCGTCCTGGTAATCTTCCTCGGCCCGATAAGTGGCGATTTGAAACTGTTGTTTGTTTTCGACGACGACCATCACGCCAAACTTGCGGCCCACCGCTATGGTTTTTGGGAAAAGTTTCTCAACCTGCTCCGGGCGCGCCTCCGTGGCGATGTCAAAATCCTGCGGTTCGCGACCGAGGAGAAAATCGCGCACACAGCCTCCGACCCAAAAGGCGGAAAAGCCGGCGGTTTGCAGGCGGCGGACAATTTGTCCGGCGATTTCTTGTGGCGCAGCGGATGCCATGGATGATTTTGATTTGCCGTTCATGATCGGCCATTCGTCGCCGATGTTTCAATCAAATCATAAATCAAAAATCGCCAATCATAAATGGCTCAGTCCCCGCCCCAAATGGCTTTTATGTGAGCGATGCCGGATTTGACGGCTTCGACCGGGAGGGCGGGGCTTAATTCGAAGACTTTGATGTGCTCCGGTTTCACGAACGGCTTGAGGGCGGCGTAATCTATTGTGCCGGTTCCGGGTGCGGCGTGGTCGCGCGCGGGAAATTGCACGTCGTGAATATGGAACCCCGCGAGGCGGTCCCGGAGCGATTCCAAATGGTTGGCGTGATGGATGAAGCCGAGGTTTTCCTTGATTTGGGCGTGGCCGCAATCGTGCCAATAGCACAGGCACGGGCTGGAGATTTCACGAAAAAGAAATTGGAAATCGCTTTCGATGGGGATTTCTTCGAGCGCCTGGCGGTTTTCGCAGCCAAGTTTGAGCCCGTGCTTTTCGGCTTCGGGCAGGATTTTTTGCAACGTTTCCTTGGTCCAGCCAAAAAATTTTTCCTTTTTGGCCTCGCGCGCCCTGGCGGCTTCGGCGGACAACCTTTCATATTTGGGCGAATCCTTTCCGCCGCGCTCGAGCATCTCGCACAACTTGCCCGTGTAATCCTTCATCTCGATGCTGCCGAGATGCAGGACGACGAGCGGCGCCTTGACGCGATCCGCGAACTCGAAGGTTTTGAGAGTGTGCTTGATGGCCAGCTCGCGCTGGCGGGGCCGTTCGTCGGAAAATTCATACAGGTTCGGCGCGGCATGGTTGACCCCCAGTGGCAGGGGACAAAAATTGTGGAGGCTGGAAATCTTGATTTCGCCCGCCTCCACGGCATCGAGAATGCCGGGGACCAGGCTGATGCGAATGCCGTGGCTTAACTCGGCATACTCGAATCCAAGTTCGCGGATTTCGCGGAGCATTTCCCGGCCATCGGTATGGCGGTGGGAATTCCAGCAGGTTGACAGGGAATACATTGGTTTGCCGAACGGAATTTTTCCAACATCAGCCAGAGACTTCTTCCATTGTCTCTTGCTTTTAACGGGCGGCTAAAGGATGAATCGTTAAATCGCGGACAGACTGCGATTTAACGATTCGACGCAATACGAATGA
>JASHVW010000192.1 GCA_030044395.1 Verrucomicrobiia bacterium | reverse complement strand
GATACGATAGATGTGATTACGATGTTTTTGACGAGTTGGGCCATTGGCTTTCATTGGCTGTTATTGCCAACATTTGTTTTAAAACTCGTTCCGCTCGCGGACGATTTACCCACCTGGTCGGCATGCGTGGTCGCCGTCATTGTTCTGCGCAAACGCGAGGAACGGGCTTCACAACCGTTGCCGCCGGAGAAACCCACAATTGAAATCTGATTGAAAATCGCTGCGGTTGCCGCCAAATTGAGCACATGAAGAAAACAAGTTTCACCGGCCCGGTTTATGTCGTGCGCGACAATATTGACACCGACCAGATTATTTCCGCGCAGTATTTGAATCTCGTGCCCACGATTCCTGAAGAATACGAGAAACTTGGCAGCTACGCCCTGGCCGGCCTTCCGGAGTCGCTTTATCCCGCGCGCTTTATCAAGCAAGGCGCCCTCGACGCGGAATATCCGATTGTCGTCGCCGGACGGAATTTTGGCTGCGGCAGTTCCCGCGAGCATGCCCCCATCGCGCTCGGCTCGGCAGGCTGCCGCATCGTTCTCGCGGAAAGTTTCGCGCGCATTTTCTTCCGCAACTCCGTCGCCACCGGAGAACTGTATCCCTGCGAATTGACCGAACGCCTCTGCGACACCTTGAAAACCGGCGACGTGGTGACCGTGGACCTCGATACGCATGCGGTGACCGTGAAGAACACCGGCAAGGTCCATAAATTCAAACCCCTCGGCGACGTCCGTCCCGTGGTGGATGCCGGTGGATTGTTCAACTATGCGCGACAAACAGGAATGATTGCGAAGTGACATGAAGAAAGCTTGCGCGGAAGTGTCGAACGATTAACTTGCGGTTGTGCCTGCGCTTTTGACCCTTGAAACTCTGCGGAGCGAAGCAGTTACTTTCGCCAAAGAGGAATCACAATTTCCAGAGCCGTCAATGTATGGCGTGACAGACGGAAAAGCCGTTGGCACTTATTTCGAGCAAAAATTTCAGGCTTATCTCCAAGGCAAATATCAATACCTCCGGGGAAATTCGGCCAAAGGAATTGATTTTCCGGAGCTGGAAGTGGACATCAAGGTGACAAGCATCAAGCAACCGCAATCATCTTGTCCTTTCAAAAACGCCCGACAGAAAATCTACGGACTCGGTTATTCGCTGCTGATTTTTGTTTATGACAAGCATGATGACACCGAAACAAAGACTGGCCGGCTCGAAATACTGCATACCATTTTCGTGGAAAAGGAATTTACGGGCGATTACCAAATGACGATCGGTTTGCGAAAGATGGTTGAAAACGGCGCAAACCGTGACGATATTCTGGCGTTTTTCGAAGATCGGCGTTTATACATTGATGACATTGAAGCGGAAAAACTTGCCAGTGAAATTCTCCGCATTCCGCCGCACCTGGGCTATTTGACTATTTCCAACGCGCTGCAGTGGCGGCTTCAATATTCACGGGTCATAGAAAAGGCCGGACAGGTAGAAGGAGTGTTGAGGCTTGCATGAGCGCAAAAATCGAGTTCGGAGATTTTCAGACGCCGCTGGTTTTGGCAGAAGAAATTTGTAGTTTTCTTTCGCGGCAAGGAATTGCGCCGGAAATTGTTATCGAACCGACTTGCGGCCTCGGCTCATTTCTGCTCGCCGCCGCCAACTTTTTTACAAAGGCAAAATTGTTTGGCTTCGACATAAACGCCGAATATGTCGAGTCGGCCCGTCGCGCCCTTGCGGCCGCTGGCGCGGCAAGTCGGGCGACGATTGAGACGCGAGATTTTTTCAAACATAATTGGACAACAGAACTTCAGGCATTCAACGGACAACTGCTGGTTCTCGGCAACCTGCCGTGGGTCACGAATGCAACTCTCTCAACTCTCAACGCCGGAAATCTCCCGACTAAAAGCAATTTTCAGGGTTTTCGCGGAATCGAGGCACGCACAGGAAAATCCAATTTTGATATTTCGGAGTGGATGCTCATTCAACTGGCGCAGGCATTGCGTGGAAAACAGGCAATGATAGCGATGTTGTGCAAAACGGCAATTGCCCGAAAACTCCTGCGGTTCGCCTGGCAAAACGATGGACGAATTTTAAACGCGGCGCTTTACAAAATTGACGCAAAGAAACATTTCGGAGCATCCGTCAACGCTTGTTTGTTGCTTCTCCACACCGGACCGGGGGCATTGGCTGAGGCAAAGGTATTTGAAAATCTCGGCGCTAACAGCCCGTCCAGAATTTTAGGTTTGGCGGGGCAGGATTTGGTTTCAGACGTCCGCTCGTATCGAAAGTTGCAGCACCTGGAAGGACTTTGCCCTTACCAATGGCGTTCGGGGGTGAAACATGATTGTTCGTCCGTGATGGAACTCCGTCGAAACGGCGGCAATCATTTGCAAAATAAATTTGGCGAGAAGGTTGAGTTGGAACCGAATTACCTCTTTCCACTTTTGAAGTGTTCCGATCTTGCGAACGGTTGCGCCGAGCCGGAACGCGTTGTTTTGGTAACGCAAACGCGGATTGGCGAGGATACATCCGTAATTTCCGCCAATGCTCCGCGCACATGGAACTACCTTCAATCGCATAAAAAACTTTTTGATGGCCGAAAAAGTTCCATCTATTCGAATCGAATTCCGTTCGCGCTTTTCGGAGTTGGCGATTACTCGTTTGCGCCATGGAAGGTTGCAATTTCCGGACTCCACAAATCTCCGCGCTTCGTTTTTGTAAAACCATTCCAAAACAAGCCCGTTTTATTCGATGACACGTGTTATTTTCTGCCGTTTGAAATTGAGGATGAGGCAAAAGTCGTTACGGAAATTTTAAACTCCGAACCCTGCCTGCAATTTATTGCTTCACTTTTGTTTGAGGATTCCAAACGGCCGATCACAGTTGACTTGCTTGAACGCCTTAACATTCACGCAATTGCGGAAGAAGCAGGACTACTGGATCAATGGACGCTTGTTCGGAACCAAAAGCATTTTAATCCTGAAGGGCAAACTAGATTTCAGGCGGAATTTATCATGGAACAAGCTATCAAGAGCTGATTGCTTTACCCATGAGATTTGATCTCCTGCCACCTCCCCGTTCGCTAAACAATTTTCCAGGAACGTTCACGCTCCCGAAAGAAACGGTGAATTTTATCCTGCGAAGCCCGCGCCTGTGGTGCGCAACGGCCGGCGTCCCGCGGGCCGGGATTCGATTGAATCGAGACGGTTCAAGCAGCGCGGCAGGTGTGCCTGTTCCGCAAAAAGAGTTTTACGGCTTGACGATTTCCAGGAACGGAATCGAACTTGCCTTCCGCGAACTGCCCGGCCTGCGGGCCGCGGCCGCAACCTTGCGCCAATTGCTCCGCCAATACGGTTGCCGCCTGCCCTGTCTCAAAATCCGGGATTGGCCGGATTTCGCGCGCCGCGGCGTCATGCTCGACATTTCCCGCGGACGCGTGCCGAAACTGCAAACGCTCCTCGAGTTCGCCGAAAACCTGGCCGATTTCAAAATCAACGAGCTTCAGCTTTACACCGAACACACCTTCGCTTATCGCAAATTCAAATCCGTCTGGCAAAGCTGGGGCGCGCTTACGGCCGGGGAAATCCAAATTCTGGATGCCCGTTGCCGCGATCTGGGCATTGACCTGGTCCCGAATCAAAATTCATTCGGGCATTTACGCTATCTTCTTGAACATCCCAAAGTCAGAAAACTCGCCGAGGTATCCGCGCCTTATCCGGATCCCAGCGGCGAATTTGTCCGGCGGCCGACGACGCTGGCTCCTAACCATCCTGGCACGGTCCCATTCCTGCGGGCGCTTTACGGCGAATTGCTGCCAAATTTTAACAGTAAATTTTTCAATGTCGGCTGCGACGAGACCTGGGACCTCGGATGCGGCCAAAGCAAAGCAGCCTGCGAACGTCTCGGTAAAGGCCATGTCTATTTGGATTTTTTGAAAAAAATCCACCGGGAACTTTCGGTCCGTGGCAAGACCATGATGTTCTGGGGCGACATTATTCTGAAATATCCCAAACTGATCCGGGCTCTGCCGAAAAATGCCATCGCCCTGAACTGGGGTTACGAGGCGAGTCATCCGTTTGAACGCGAAGCCGCACAGTTCGCAAAATCTAAAATTCCATTTTACATCTGCCCAGGCACTTCAACCTGGCAAACCCTGGTTGGACGACATGACAATGCGCTCGGCAATCTCCGGGCGGCGGCAAAAGCGGGCAAAAAATTCGGGGCGCTGGGCTATCTGATTTGCGATTGGGGCGATGGCGGTCATCCAAATCCTCTGGCTGCAAGCTGGCCGATGCTCGTCGCCGGGGCGTCGCTGGCTTGGAACGTTCGGAATTTCGACGAACGAACGCTGGAGCCGGTTTTGGGCCGCGACATTTTCGGAACTCAGGAAATTGCGCGAGCGGCAATCCAACTGGGCTTCGCCCACAAGAAGCTAGGCGTCAGCGCGGCGAATGAAACGCCTCTGGGAACGGTCATCGCCGCGCCGAAGCCGGAAGAGCGCGAATTGTTCTGCCGCAACGGATTGAAATGGTTTTCCAAAATCGAACCCGCGAGAATTCGCGCCACGCTGGGAGAAATCGAAAGGCAGCGCTTTGTTTTGCGGCGCGCCACGGTAAAGGCAAAGTCGGCGAAGCTGCTGGCGCGCGAATTGGAACTGGCGGCGCGGATGGCGGCACAGTCGTGCAAATTTATGTTGTGGCAGCACGCGGTGGCCGCGGCGGAATATTCGAAGGCAAGGAAATTGGCGCGAATTGGAATCCGCGAACTGAAGCAGTTGCAGAAGGATTTCGCAGCCTATTGGCCCCTGCGAAACAAGGCCACGCCAAAACATTGTTCGGCCTTTCTGAACTGGCGCCTGGCCGATTACAGGCGCACCCTCTCATGACCTCCCCGAATAGGCCTCAAGGACTTTGCCAACGCTTATCTCTTCACATTAATGCGCCTGGGAATCGGCGGCGGCACGGGAATTTTCGGCGGCCGCGGCCGGTATTTTTCGACAATCTGTGTCGCCGTATTCTGCGCCGATTGGACAACCGCCTCAGCAGCTTGAATCTGTTCCCGCGCTTCCGCGGCGATTTGTCCCGCCTCGCTTGAAACCAAATTCTCCGCCTTCGTTGCCAATTCGCCGATCTTTGTTTCGGGAAATTTCATCTCTCCCATCTCAAAATTCTTCAGGGCGCCGAGCGCGCTGATTTTGTCGAAATCGGCAGCTGCCGCCTGCGCTTGTGACTGTAATGCCTCGTAACCATTGACGATCCAGTCCAATTTCCCCGTTTCAATGTCCATCAACAAACCATGCACCGGAATTTTCGACCCGATCAGCGGGCTGTGCCGGACAATATCGCACGCCTTGATGACATTCTGACGTTCGCTGCCGAATATGCCGAAAAATTCGTTTAGATTGTCCGGCAACGAATGCCGGTCAATCCCGAGCGCCTTTAGCCTGTCAAGCAATTGCATCGC
>JASHVW010000191.1 GCA_030044395.1 Verrucomicrobiia bacterium | reverse complement strand
TTTATCATTTCGAGATGATTCCGGACCGGCTGCCGGATGCTCTCCGTGAAATCATCAAACGTTTTCCTCCGGGTTCATTGCAATTTGAAGTGGGCGTCCAGACCTTCAATCCGCAGGTTGGCCAGCTCATCAGCCGCAAACAGAACTACGCGCGATTGGAGGAAAACCTTCGCTCTTTGCGCAACGAGACCGGTGTCCACGTCCATGCCGATTTGATTGTCGGTTTGCCCGGCGAAACGGTGGAAAGCTTTGCGGCGGGATTTGATCGGTTGGTCGCATTGGGTCCGCAGGAAATTCAGGTCGGCATGTTGAAGCGGTTGCGCGGAACGCCGATCATCCGGCACGACGCCGAATGGCAGATGGCCTATAATCCACATCCGCCTTACGAAATTCTTCAGAACAAGCTGATAGATTTTGCGACGATGCAAAGGCTGCGCCGCTTCTCGCGCTATTGGGACCTGGTGGGCAACAGCGGCAATTTCATCGCCACCACGCCCTTGATTTGGGAGAATGCCTCTTCTCCTTTTGCCGCCTTCATGCGTGTCAGTGAATGGCTACATGAACGGGCCGGCCGCACGGACGGCATCGCCCTGGCGCGGTTGATGGAATGGCTGTTTGAATATCTCACCACCGGGCAAAAGCTCGATGCGTGTCAGGTGGCCGAGACTTTATGGAGCGACTACCGGCGCGGTGGCCGGCACGATAAACCGTCTTTTCTCCGCGATTTCCTGCCAGATGGCGGGCAAGAGTTGCCGCGCCAGCCGGTCGGACTTCCGAAACGCCAGGCGCGGCATTTGGTTTAGAAAGCCGCAGTGTAAACGTCAAACGGATAAATAAGCAAGATAGGGCGTTTGAGAAGGTTGGATTTGAAAAGTTTGTCGTTAAGGCCCTCCCTCATCCCAACCTGCTGCGCCCGGGAGAAGGAACAGCGAATGGGCGTCAACCCATTCTGGGCTGACCCGTTTTTTGACGACGCGCCGTGCGATCATTGTCTCTATCCGCTTAAGCGGGAAAAACCGTTTCATTTGGTTCCTTTCGCCCCGCTCGGTGGCGTGGACATGGGAGATATGAACCAAACTTGCCCTGATAGCCTGGATTGTGGTATTGTTTGTCCATAATGAGTGTCTTGGAATTAAGTGACGAGCAAGTGATTTCGCTGGTGAGGCAATTGCCGGCGGAACGCAAACGCTCCGCCTTGCTGGCGTTGGCCCAGGAGGCGCAGGCGCGCCGGGAAGAACGGCTGCGATTTGGCGAGGCGCAACTGCGCCGGGCGTGCGCGGAACGCGGCAAGGATTGGGACCGCCTCTCCGAAGACGAGCGTGAGGCGTTTGTCAATGAGCTGCTGCACCTTAAATAACCGTGCCCATCACCGTCGTTTTCGACACGAACATTCTCTTTTCCGCAACCGGTTGGAGGGGAAATCCATTTCAGTGTGTCGAGAGGGCGCGGGCGGGCGAACTTCAGGTGGTGACTTGCCCTGAGTTGATTGAGGAATTGGCTGAGAAACTGGAAGCACGGTTGGATTTTCCAAAAGACCAGGTGGCGGAAACAATTGCGGATTACTTGGGATTTCTGCGGCTGGTGCAAATCCCCAAAGTATTGGACGCAGTGCCGCGCGATCCGGAAGACAACATGGTGCTCGAATGCGCCGTTGAGGGACAGGCGCAATACGTCGTCAGCGGTGACAATGACCTATTGGCGCTGAAGGAATTCCGCGGCATCAAGATCGTCCGAGTCAGCGAATTTTTGAAAGTTTTGGCCAGAAGCGTGAGTTGAAATTGATATCACCGACGAGCTTCACGCGCGCCGTTTGGCCCGGGCCGCCTTTATTCCGGCGTTAATCTCGTCCATGCTCAAAGGCTCGCCCGGCGCAGAGCAAATTTCCCCCTCCTTTGAGACGGAATTTTTCTTTGCGCCCGCATTCCTTTGCGCGAAATTTGTCGGGTGCAAAAACTCGGTAAAAATCTCGGCGGCTACCTGGGCGAGACGATTGACATTCAAAGTGTTCTTTACGATGCCGAAACGGCGGCGCAACGGCACGGCTGGACAAAGGAGGTTTTCTTTGAGACCGGCGAATTCAAGTTGTTTGCATTGCATCGGGCGCCGCCCCGCGTGTCCGAGGCGCGGCACATTTATATTTCCGCGGGAATTCATGGCGACGAGCCTGGCGGTCCTCTCGCCGTTCTGACACTGTTGCAGGACAATCGTTGGCCGGAAAATTTGGCCTTGTGGCTTTGCCCGTGCCTCAATCCGATCGGGTTCAAATTAAATACCCGCGCCAATGCCAAAGGTATTGACCTCAATCGCGGCTATTTGAATCCAGTCGCCGAGGAAATTCTGGCGCATATCGCCTGGCTCGATGGGCAACCGCCGTTTGATCTGTGCCTGATGCTGCACGAGGACTGGGAATCGCGCGGCTTTTATCTCTACGAACAAAATCCCGAAGGACGTCCGTCGTTTGCGGAGGAAGTGGTCCAGGCCGTCGAACAGGTCTGCCCGATTGACCGCTCGGAACTGATCGAAGGCCGTCCCGCAAAAAATGGAATTTTGCGGCCGAACATTCAGCCCAAGGACCGCCCGGAATGGCCGGAGGCGTTCTATTTGATCACCCACAAGACCCGGCAAAGCTATACGCTGGAAGCACCCTCGGATTTTCCGCTGCCCGCGCGCGTCAATGCGCTGGTTGCAGCGGTAAATGCCGCCCTGAGAAAATTTTGACGGCGATGGTTTGGGCGGACGTCATTTCGCGGCGCTTCAGCCATTGATCGCCCAGGTCCGAAAGCGTCTTGGTTTTGAGCAACTCTTCCGCCAGTGGAAATACGATGCGCTCTTCCTTGTCGAAGTGCTCGCGCGAATGCTGCACGGCTTGCAAGAGGAGCATCCGCGCCTGTTTGACTTGTGCCGCGCTTTGCACCGCCGCAAGTTTGGCGTCAATTTCTTCATGCTCGTCGTGAAACGTTTCGCTCTGGCCGATTTGCGCCAGGCCGTGCTCCAATGGGCCCATCAGCAAATCATCTTCCGTCTGGGCATGGGGCCGCATCACGGCATCAAGCAGGGCGGCGATTAACTTGATTTCGCCAATCGTTTTCAGCATCGGCGCCGTCTTATCAATGTGATCGAATAAATTATGGAACACGGCGTGCTCCGCCAAAAGAATGTCGGTAATTTTCATCGCGCGTAACTGGTTGCCTGAAAAAAAGTCGCTCGTCGCGGCCAGCCCCGCTAACCGAATATTGTCTTTTTCTTAACCCGTATAATTCTCCATGCCGGCACAACCGCAAACAGGATTGCGGTCGCCAAAGACGTTATCCACGCGCGCCACGTGCGGCCAGAATTTGTAATCGAGCAGGGATTTCGCGGGAAACGCCGCCTGCTCGCGCGAATAGGGCCGGTCCCATTTGTCGCCCGCGATCTGGTCCGCCGTATGAGGCGCGTTTTTGAGCGGATTATTCTTTGCATCCACCGCGCCGGTCTCCACGGCGGTCATTTCAGCATGGATCGCTATCATCGCGTTGCAGAACCGGTCCAACTCATATTTCGATTCGCTTTCCGTCGGTTCCACCATTAGCGTGCCGGCAACGGGCCACGAAAGCGTTGGCGCATGAAACCCATAATCCATCAGGCGCTTTGCCACGTCCTCGGCGGTCACACTGTGGAACGCCCGCAAATCGAGGATGCACTCGTGTGCCACAAGACCGTTGCGGCGATAGAGCGTCGGAAAATAATTCTCCAGACGTTTGGAAATGTAATTCGCATTGAGGATGGCGTATTGCGTCGCCTGGGTCAGCCCGTCAGCGCCTGTCATTGCGATATACATCCAGGAAATTGGCAGGATGCCCGCGCTGCCCCACGGGGCCGCGGCAACCGGCCCGATGTGCTGCGTTGAGTGATTTTTCCCACGCCGTGAAGCGAAATAAGGGTGGCTCGGCAAAAACGGAACCAAATGTTTCGCCACGCCTATCGGCCCGACTCCAGGACCGCCTCCCCCGTGCGGGATGCAAAATGTCTTGTGCAGGTTCAAATGGCAGATGTCAGCGCCGATGAAACCGGGCGAAGTCAGTCCTACTTGCGCGTTCATGTTCGCGCCATCCATATAGACCTGGCCGCCGCTTGCGTGGATGATGTCGCAAATTTCACGGATGGTTTCTTCAAACACGCCGTGCGTGCTCGGATACGTAACCATCAGGCACGACAGGTCGTTCTTGTGCGCTTCGGCCTTGGAGCGAAGGTCAGCCACGTCAATGTTGCCGTTGGCATCACAGGCAACGGCGGCAATTTTCATTCCGGCCATCGCCGCGCTGGCGGGATTGGTGCCGTGCGCCGAGGTCGGAATCAGGCAAACCTTGCGATGCGCCTCGCCGCGCGATTCGTGGTAGGCGCGGACAATGAGCAGTCCGGTGTATTCACCCTGGGAACCGGCATTGGGCTGCAACGAGATGCCGGCGAAGTCGGTGCATTCCGCAAGCCAATCATCAAGATTTTGAAAAAGAATTTGATAACCACGCGCCTGGCTGAGTGGCGCGAACGGATGGATTTTTGCGAACTCCGGCCAGGACACGGGAAACATCTCCGCCGCCGCATTCAGCTTCATCGTGCAGGAACCCAACGGAATCATGGATGCAGTAAGCGAAAGATCCCGGGATTCCAGCCGCTTGATGTAGCGGAGCATCTCGGTCTCCGAGTGGTAACGGTTGAAAACGGAATGTTGGAGAAACTTGCTGGTGCGCCTGAATGGACCATGGAAAATGAAAGTGGATTCTTCATGGCTCGTTTCACATACGGTCGGTTCATGAGGCTTGCCGGTAAAGATGGATGCCAACTCCGCCACGGTCGCCCCGCTCGACGTTTCATCGAATGAAACCAGGATCAAATTCGCTCCATGAGGCCGGAGGTTCATGGAATGTTCAGTTGCGCGCTGGATGATCTCGTCTCGCAATTTTGTTGATTTGCTTTCAACGCAAACAGTGTCGAAGAAAGAAGCATGTTTCCATGTTAAATCTCCGGTCGCGATGTTCCCGGCAAAACCATGCGCCAATAGATGCACGCGCTTCGCTATCTTTCTCAATCCCTCCGGCCCATGATAGCAGGCGTAGAGCGACGCCATGTTCGCCAGCAATGCCTGCGCGGTGCAGATGTTGCTCGTGGCCTTTTCACGGCGGATATGCTGTTCACGGGTGCCCAGCGCCAGACGCAATGCCGGTTTGCCGCGCGAATCCTTGGAGACGCCGACAATGCGGCCGGGCATCTGCCGCTTGAATTCATCGCGCGCCGCGAAGAACGCCGCATGTGGGCCGCCGTAGCCGAGCGGCACGCCAAAGCGTTGCGCGCTGCCCACGGCAATGTCCGCGCCAAACTCGCCCGGTGCCTTGATGAGTGTGAGCGCCAGCAAATCAGTCGCCACCGTCAGCAGGCCGCCTGCCGTGTGCACTTTCCCCGCCAGCACCGAGTAATCCTGGATTTCCCCAAACGTGTCGGGATATTGCACGAGCGCGCCAAATACTCTTTCAGTGAATGAAAATGAATCAATGCCGCTTACGACGATTTCCACGCCCAGCGCCGCGCCGCGCGTGCGGACAACCTCGATGTTTTGCGGGTGACAATTTTCAGAGACAAGGAACGTGTTCTTTCCCTCACCGCCTTTGAGGCGATGGCTCATCATCATGGCCTCGGCGCACGCCGTGGCTTCATCCAGAAGCGAAGCGTTGGCCACGTCGAGCGCCGTCAAATCAGCGGCCATTGTCTGGAAATTCAACAAGGCTTCAAGCCGCCCCTGGGATATTTCAGCCTGATACGGGGTGTATTGAGTGTACCAGCCGGGATTTTCGAGGACGCTTCGCTGAATGACCGGCGGCGTGATGCAATCGTAATAGCCCTGCCCGATGAAGGATCGAAAGACTTTGTTTTGAGCGGCAATGCGTTTGAGTTCGGCGAGCGCCTCAAATTCATTTTTTGCCGCGGGCAGTTTGAGTTTCTTCTCGAGCCGGATGTTTTTCGGGATTGCGGCGTCAGTCATCTCATCCAGGCTCTTAAAACCGAGCAGCCCGAGCATTTCCCTCGTTTCATCGGCGTTTGGCCCGATGTGGCGGCGCACAAATTGATCGGAATCCTCCGGAAAATTCTGTGTCAAAGACATCCGGGCAAAATAAAGTCCGCGCAGTGAAAAAGCGAGTGGATTTGGACGGGCGAGAGGCGCGGGGGCGCATCCACGCATTGTTCTTAATTCCAGAGTTGATTCCAGTGATGGTTGCGACGGGCTTCGTCCAGGGCCAGCAAATGACGGAGGCCTTTGGGCGTCCAAAACTGTCCCGGACGCTTGAACCGGCACTGCTTTTGCCGACAGGCTGATTCCACCGCGCCTGAACCAATGGGCCAGCCACGACTGGCGATCTGCT
>JASHVW010000190.1 GCA_030044395.1 Verrucomicrobiia bacterium | reverse complement strand
CATGGGTAATGAGCAGTGGTGTAAAGACGCGGCCGACCTCAGCCAGATAATTCGTGGCAGCCTGCATGAAACGCGGGTCGGTAGTGCGAAGTTTGATGTCGTTGTTTTTGAGCAGCCACCAGGGCAGGCCCCCCATTTCCCATTCGGCGCAGGAATACGGGCCGGGACGAAGGATGACCCAAAGACCTTCTTCCTGGGCGATGCGGCAGAATTTTGCCACGTCGGCCTGGCCGCTCCAGTTGAAGTGACCCGGTTGCGGCTCGTGTTCGTTCCAAAAGAGGTAGGCGCAGACGGCGTTCAAGCCCATGGCGCGCGCCATTTTCAGACGGTCGCGCCAATATTCCTCTGGCACACGCGCAGCGTGGATTTCGCCGCAATGGATTTCGAAGGGTTGCCCGTCGAGAAGGAAATCATTGGCGCCGATAACGAAGGTGTGGGCGGAAGAAGTGTCCGCCGCGAGCAAGAATTGCAAGGCGGCGCCCAGCGCTACAACGACGGCAACAGTGGAAACGATGCGGTTGAATTTCATTTTCAGCGTGGGGTGAGGCTATCCTGACCGCGCCCTGCCGTCAATTTTGCCGGGCAACTGTTCCTTCTCTCAATTTTTCACATTCACTTTTGGCTCCCGTTTCAAGCGCGAGCGGGTTAGAATCATTAGTTCAATTACGAATCATGAAGTTCAATTTCGAAGAGCATCCGCATCGGCGGTTCAATCCTCTGCGCGGAGACTGGGTGTTGGTGTCGCCTCATCGCACCAAACGGCCCTGGTTGGGACAGGTCGAAAAGCCGTCGCTCGAAAAACGTCCAGCCCATGACCCCAAGTGCTACCTGTGTCCCGGCAATTCGCGCGCGGGCAACCTGGTGAACCCGAAATACGATTCGACGTTTGTATTCACGAACGATTTTTCCGCGCTGCTGCCGGATACGCCCGCCTCGGACAGCCCCACGGATGGATTGCGGCGCACCGAACCGGCGCGCGGCGAATGCAGGGTGATATGTTTCTCGCCGCGCCATGACCTGACACTGGCCGAAATGGCCGTTTCGGACATCCTGAAAGTCATCGAGGTCTGGATGGCGCAGTCGGTGGAGCTGGGCGCGAAATATCGCTGGGTGCAAATTTTTGAGAATAAAGGCGCGGTCATGGGGTGCTCCAATCCGCATCCGCACGGACAAATCTGGGCCGGGAATTTTCTGCCCAATGAAGTGGCGGCGGAAGATCGCGAACAAAGAAATTATCAAAAACAACAAGCCCCGTTGCTGCTGGAGTATGCGGACAAGGAATTGCAGTCCGGCCAACGCGTGGTCGTCAAAAACACGCATTGGCTCGCGGTCGTTCCATTTTGGGCCGTTTGGCCGTTTGAGATTTTGCTCATGCCCTTGCGCCCCGTCTCCCGGTTGCAAGACCTGTCCGCGCCCGAGTGCGCCGGATTGGCGCAAGTCCTGCGGGAATTGTTGATCCGTTACGACAACCTGTTTGAGACGTCCTTTCCGTACTCGATGGGCTGGCATGGAGCGCCGAACGGTGATGGTGATTTTTCACATTGGCAGTTGCACGCGCATTTTTATCCGCCGCTACTCCGGTCAGCGACGGTGAAGAAATTCATGGTCGGGTATGAAATGCTGGCGGAACCACAACGGGATTTGACGCCGGAACAGGCGGCCGACCGGCTGCGGAGATTGCCCGCCGAGCACTTTAACGCGCAAGCGCGCGCCTGACAGTTCATGGCCCCATTATGAAAAAAAATAAATCAAACATCGAAAAATCACACACGCTTGCCTGCGAGCGATATGCCGGCCATGGAGTGGATGTGGGCCGCGCGCTGGACATCCTGGCAACTGTTCCCGTTTCGCTTCATTGCTGGCAGGGCGATGACGTGGGCGGCTTTGAAAATTTTGGCTGCGGGCTGGGGGGAGGATTGGTTGCCACCGGAAATTATCCGGGCAAGGCGCGAACACCGGATGAATTGCGAGGCGACCTCGACGAGGCGTTTTCGTTAATTCCGGGAAAGCATCGCCTGAATCTGCACGCCTTCTATGGCGAATTCGGCGGCAAAAGGGTGGACCGCAATGAAATTGCGCCGGAGCATTACAAGAACTGGATTGCCTGGGCGAAGAAAAGCGGCATCGGCCTGGACTTCAATCCCACCTGTTTCTCGCATCCGAAAGCCGCCGACGGCTTCACCCTCTCGCACCGCGACAAGGCAATCCGGCAATTTTGGATCGAGCATTGCATCCGCTCGCGGGAAATCGGCACGGCCATGGGCGAGGCCTTGGGAAAACCCTGTGTGACCAACATCTGGATTCCCGACGGCATGAAGGACACGCCGGCGGACCGGCAGTCGCCGCGAGCGCGTCTGGCCGAATCGCTCGATACCATCTTCAAAAAACCAATTTCGCCTACGCTGAATCTCGATGCCGTCGAGCCGAAGCTTTTTGGCATCGGCAGCGAAAGTTACGTGGTCGGTTCGCATGAGTTTTATCTGGGCTACGCCGTCAGCCGCCAAAAACTGCTGACGCTGGACGCGGGCCATTATCATCCCACCGAGAGTATCTCGGATAAAATCACGTGCGCGCTTCAATTTTTGCCGGAGATATTGCTGCACGTCAGCCGCGGGGTGCGATGGGACAGCGACCACGTGGTGATTTTGAACGATGACCTGCTGGCGATCGCGCGGGAAATTGTCGCCAACGGCTTCGTGAATCGCGTCCATATCGGGCTGGATTATTTCGATGCGAGCATCAACCGGGTGGCGGCGTGGACCATTGGCGCGCGCAACATGGTTCGCGCCCTGCTGATCGCCTTGTTGGAGCCGACGGCGAAACTTCGCGGCGCCGAGGCGGCGGGTGATTTCACCACCCGGCTGGCGTTGCAGGAAGAACTCAAGTCGTTGCCCTTTGGCGCGGTTTGGGATTTTTATTGTGAAGCGAGGAACGTGCCGGTCGGAGAGGACTGGCTGTCGGAGGTGAAACGATACGAGAAGGACGTTTTGGCGAAGCGAACGCAATAGACGCGAAGATTTTAAACCGCCATCCGTGTTGACGGCAAACATCATGCCGTAACATTTTTGTCGCCAGAATCCGTTCTTCTATAAAGAATGTTATCGGCAAAAGAGAGCTGGCGAGAATGCCCTTTTTCGCATTCCCGCCAGTGCGTCTGTTCCTAACGTCTATTTTGTGATTTCGGGTTCAACTACACTCCAGCAGGAGTAAGTTGCCAACTTCCCTGTCTGACTTTTTAAGGTGGTTCACCGTATCCCCCTGGCGAAGTCATTTACGATTCGCGCCAGACGGAATAATTAGTTGGAAAAGCTGACGGAAATCAGCTTTTAGGCGCGCGCTTGCCGGGCGGCTGTTTTATTGGATTGATGGCTGCAAGTCCCATGTCGGAAAAATGCTCTGTGTCTGTCGTCAACACTTTCAGTCCGTCCAATTCGGCAACCGCCGCATGAAGCCCGTCGCCTAACGAAACCGTCCGACCTTTGGCGCGCGCCAGAAAAATCAGCGCGCCAGCCTGCCGGCAAACTTCCGGCGTGAGCGGCTTTGATGGAATGTCCAGCGACTCCCAAAATTCGCGCCAGCGTTTTCGTTTGCCTTCATCTTTGAGGGGTTGTCCGGCAAGATATTCGACGACTGTGGCGTCACAAATGTGAACTTCCTCGGCATCCATGAGCCATTCGGCCAAATCAAATTGCTCGCGCTCGGCGTGGATTAAGACCGAAGTGTCAATGAGGTATTTCAAGCGGCTTTATCAAGCTGTTTAAGTGCCGTGGCGATTTCATTGGCGGTTTCTTTGCCCAAAGGTTTGCGATTGCGCCATGCGCGGGCAAATTCCGCGCCGGTCATTGCCCGGCGGCGGGGCTGAATTTCCGCAATCGTCTCGCCGTGGCGTGTGAGCCGGACATTTTCGCGCCGGGCAATGGCTTCCGCCACCCGCCCGGCTTTCCGTTGAAGTTCGGTCAAAGTCGCTTCCATGTCCATAAAATACGTATTTTACGTTTTATTGCAAGCTCGTTCCTGGACGGCGAAGTGTTAGAGACAACGACGCTCACCAGCTTGCGAGAATCTTTTCCAGCGTGGCGTTATCAGACGCGAGATCGTCTGCCACCCCAAACCAGCGACACGCGAATGTTGTAAAACTGGCTGGTGGCGTAGAGGTTGCGGATGTCCTACGCTATGGCGTCGAATTGACATCCTTTCGATCGGTCCTCGACCTACCGGCGCGCTTTTTTGGATTTGAAATAACTCACCGGCCTGATTTTGTCCTCCGGTTTTTCACCGTTGATTCATGCGCTTAAGCTCTTTAATCTGGTCGCGAATGAGGGCGGCCTTCTCGAATTTCAATTCCTCGGCAGCCTTGAGCAT
>JASHVW010000189.1 GCA_030044395.1 Verrucomicrobiia bacterium | reverse complement strand
ACGTCACGGACATCGTTGTCCTGGTCGTCGCTGCCAATGACGGCGTCATGCCGCAAACATTGGAAGCGTTGAACCACGCCCGTGCCGCCAAAGTCCCCATCCTCGTCGCCGTCAATAAAATTGATCATCCCAACGCCAACCCGTTGAAAGTGCGGCAGCAATTGCAGGACAAGGGACTGGCGCCCGACGATTGGGGTGGCGACACCATTTTCGTTGACGTTTCGGCGCTCACCAAACAGGGCATTGACAAATTGCTCGAAATGATTTTGTTGCAGGCCGATTTGCTGGAATTGAAGGCAAATCCCGATCGCCGCGCCAAGGGGAACGTCATCGAATCCGGCGTCGAACCCGGCGGCCCCACCGCCACGGTTCTGGTGCGCAAAGGCACCTTGCGCGTGGGCGACATCATTTTATGCGGCGAGTTTTACGGCCGCGTCCGCGCCCTGATTAACGAAGAAGGCGAGCGATTGAAGGAGGCCGGACCGTCTGTCGCGGTGAAGGTGCTGGGATTGAACGGCGTGCCGGATGCCGGATTGGAATTTTCCGTCGTGGAAGATGAAAAAGCCGCGCGCGAACTGGCCGAGCAGCGGTTTCTCGAAACCCGCGCCGAAAATCAGGAATCTAAAAAGGTCACGCTCGAAAATCTGTTCGCCACCCTCGAAGCTGCCCAGAGCAAAGCGCTCAAAGTCGTCGTCAAGGCGGATACACAAGGCTCCGTCGAAGCCATCGTGGATGCTCTCAACAAAATCGAATCGGATAAGGTCTCGCTGGAAGTCATCCACAGCGATGTCGGCACAATCACTGAAAATGACGTGGCCCTCGCCTCCGCTTCCACCGCGGTCATTCTTGGATTCCATACGCGCGTGGACAGCACCGCCGCCGATAAGGCCAAACGCGAAGGAGTCCAAATCAAACTGTACGCCATCATCTATGAATTGATTGATGACGTCAAAAACTCCATGGCCGGCTTGCTCGAACCGGTCATCCGGGAAAACATCGGCGGCTCGGCGGAAGTCCGCAAGATTTTTGAACTGTCCAAAGGCGTGCCGGTCGCCGGCTGCATGGTGACCGTCGGCCGCATCGTCCGCGGAAAAGTCCGCGTGCGGCGGCGCAAAGACATCATTTATGAAGGCGTCACCCAATCCCTCCGCCGCTTTCAGGATGAAGTCAACGAAGTGCGCGCCGGTATGGAATGCGGCATCCGCATCGAAGGCTTCGGCGAATTCCAGGTGGGCGACGCGATTGAATGCTACACCATCGAAAAAGTCGCCGCCAAGTTGTGAGGTGAACGATGCCGAATCTCCGACATGAACGCGTGCGCGAATTGTTGAAGCGCGAAATCGGTGAAGCCATCCGCCGTGAGTTTAACGTCAGTGAAGCCGGCTTGATTTCGGTCAACGACGTGGACGTCGCCGGTGATTTGAAATCCGCCACGGTTTTCGTCAGTATTTTCGGAAACGCCGCCCAGCAGAAACGTGGCATTCAATTGCTGGAAGAGCACCGCGGCCGCATCCAGGGACTGGTCGCGCGCGCGGTCATCTTGAAATATACTCCGACATTGAAATTTGTTTTCGACGATTCCATTGTGCGCGGCAACCGCGTTTTGCAAATCATCGAGGAGTTGGAAAAGGCGGGCACCGGCCAGGAAGAAGAAGATTCTCAGTGAAAAGTTACCCTAAAATTATTGACCGCATCCTCGAAGTCATCCGCCGGCATAAAACCTTTTGCATCGTCGGACACGTCCGGCCCGATGGCGATTGCGTCGGCTCGCAACTGGGACTCACCCTCGCGTTGAAAGGCGCCGGGAAGACGGTAGTTTGCTGGAACGAGGACGCTATCCCGCCAAAATATAAATTCCTGGATCCGGACGGCCTTCTTCAAAAACCCAGGCCGGGGAAGAAATTTGACTGCGTCATCGCCACCGATTGCGCCAGCTTTGAACGGCTCGGCAAGGCGGGCCGGTTTTCAGTCAACCGAAAAATGCTCATCAATATTGATCATCATGAAAGCAACCCGAACTACGGCGATGTCAACTGGGTGTCCGCGCGCGAGTCGTCTTGCGGCGAACTGATCTTCCGGCTGCTTAAGGTCGCGCGCTGGCCCATTACCCGCCCCATCGCCGATTGCCTCTTTGCGGCCGTTTCCACCGACACCGGCTCCTTTCAATATCCCACGACCCGTCCGGGCACCTTTCACACCGGCGCGGAACTCGTCACGCGCGGCGCCAATCTTGCAAAAATTTGCGATGAGGTTTATCAATCCTATTCCCTTTCCCGCATGCGCCTCCTCCGGCATGTCTATAGCAAATTCCGCCTGACCGCCAACGACCGCATCGCGTATTTATGGCTCAAACAAGCCGATTTTTCGCGCACCGGCGCCGAAAGCAATGACACGGAAGGCCTGATTGACCATATCCGCGCCATCGAACCGGTGGTGGTCGCCTGCGTGTTCGAAGAGTTGGAGCCCGGATTGACCCGCATCAGCCTCAGATCAAAAAATCCAAATGTGAACGTGAACGAAATTGCCGCGCAGTTTGGCGGCGGCGGACATCAAGCGGCGGCAGGCGCGCGAATTCCCGGCCCGCCCCTCTCCGTCCAGCGCAAGGTTATTGCCGCCATCAAGCGCGCGTTGCATGGAGTTAAATAAATCTCATGCAAGAATTCTCCGCCCTCGACGGCGCGATTCTGATTGATAAACCCGCCGGACCGACCTCTCATGATGTCGTGGACGCAATTCGCCGCAAATTCGGAATCAAGAAGGTCGGCCATTGCGGGACGCTGGACCCAAACGCCACCGGCCTGTTGATTATCGTCCTCGGCAGGGGCACAAAGCTCTCGGAAAAACTGATGGGCGACGACAAGGTCTATGAAGGGACGATCAGATTTGGTGTTTCCACCGATTCCTACGATGCCGACGGTGAAATTCTGGAAACGAAAGCCGTCCCGCTCCTGGCGCTGGAGCAATTGAATGAACTGGCGGCGCAGTTCGCCGGGGATCAGATGCAGATTCCGCCGATGGTTTCTGCCATCAAAAAAGACGGCGTGCCGCTGTACAAACTGGCGCGCAAAGGTCTGGAGGTGGAACGCGAACCACGGCTGGTGCACGTGTACAATTTTCGCTTCACCGCTTATTCCGAGCCGCTCGGCGAATTCCGGCTGGCCTGCACCAAGGGCACTTACGTCCGCAGCATCGCCCATGACCTTGGGCAAAAAATCGGCTGCGGCGCGCACCTGGCTAAATTACGCCGGAGCGCTTCCGGCAAATTCGATGTGGCTGAGGCCGCCCCGCTGGAAACAGTCCTGCGAATGACCGCCGCCGAACTCCCCAAACGCGTCATTCCGTTTTTGAAGTTGGCGGGTTGAAATGAACATCATCCGGGCTCCAATTGAGTTGAGAACCAAAGGCAAAAAGACCTGCCTCGCCATCGGCTTTTTTGACGGCGTACACCTGGGCCACCAGCAAATCATCCGCCATACCATTTCCGACGCCCGGCAGCACGACGCCGTCGCAGTAGTCCTGACCTTTGATCAGCACCCCAACACCGTGGTGAAGCCGGCAGAAGTGCCGCCGTTGATTTATTCGCTCCGGCAAAAACTGCTGACAATTAAATCGCTCGGCGCCGAAAACATTTTGTTGATGCGTTTCGACAAAAAATTCAGCGAGCAAACCGGCGAACAATTCATCCGGAACCTGGCCCACGATTTTGGAAAAATCCATAGCATCAGCGTCGGCGCTAATTTTGTCTTTGGCGCCCGGCGGGGCGGGAATGTGGCCCTGCTCAAAAAATTGGGAGCAGAGTTGGGTTTTCAGGTCCTCGGCCTTTCAGCCGTTTCGCTCGACGGGGAAATCATCAGCAGCACGCGAATCCGGGAATCAATCCGCAACGGCGACATTGATGCCGCCAGCCAAATGCTGGGTCGGCCCTATGCCATTTCCGGCAAAGTGATCGCGGGTGACCGGATTGGCCGGAAAATCGGATTCCCCACGGCGAACCTGGAGGCCGGTGGACTGCTCCTTCCGCCGAACGGCGTCTATGCCGCCCGCACTACCGTAAAGACGCGCGCCTTCCGGGTGGCGCTTAACATCGGCTTTCGTCCAACCATCACATCAGGCAAAAACGAACTTCGGGTCGAGGCGTACTTGTTGGACTTCGATGGCGACCTTTACGGTGAAACTCTACAAATAGAGGTAGGCGAAAAGCTTCGAGGGGAGCGCCATTTTGGCTCAAAAGAGGAACTGAAAGCGCAAATCCGCAAAGACATCGCAACCATCCGTAACTGCGCGTAAGCCTGCAGAAGCGAGGATTTATGCACGATGGCATTGGCAGGGTTGAAAAGCAATGTCTTTGGCAATGGCTCCCATGGAATGTTAAACCTGTCAGAAACCGCTCTTAAATGTTCAACCTAACTGGTTGATTTTCAGCATATTTCACTGAATTTTTCGATTTTTTTTATTCCCTTCCAATTGTTTCGATAAAGTTACGATTTTGCTTGAAATCTGCGAGGAAACGGTTAGGATAAAGCCACGTCGGGCTTCTGGTGTTCGCGATTTCTAGGACTCACAGGCGAGTTTAAGGGTGAACATTTTCAGCCGGACGGGGCTGGGGTAAATTCATGATTTATTCTGAACCAAAGCCACTCGATAAGGTCTGATATTCTATGTTAAGAAGAAGAAAATCGTCTCCGGCCAGCGCGTCGCACAAAAGCCATCGCAATGCCGGACGAAAAGCCGGAGCCAAAGTTGCCCCCCGCCGGCGTTTTGTGATTGCCAGCAGTTCGCGGCGAAATGCCGCGACAGTGCCCGAGGCCAATGGGAAGCCCAAGTCTGCAGTAAATCCGGTTGCCGAAGCGGACAAACGCCTGCAAAACGGTCATGCTAATGGCACGCCACAGACGCCAGCGCAGCCTTCCATAGATTTGACGGAGACGATTAAGACCCTGTTGCATCTCTCGCAAGAACACGGCTACATCACTTACGACGACATCAATGACATTTTGCCGGACAATTTAAACCCCGACGATTTGGACGCCCTGCTTTCCAAACTGCGCAGCCTCGATGTGGAAATTGTCATGGACCAGGCGGAAGCCGAACGCGCCGAGCGCAGCAAGCAGCCGGACAGTCCGCAGGAAGAGGTGGACGAGGACGCGCGATTGGAGATTTTGGACGACCCGGTTCGCATGTATATGAATCAAATGGGCAAGGTGCCTCTGCTCACACGCGAACAGGAAGTGGAGATTTGCAAAAAAATCGAGGAAGCCGAAGTGGCGATGAAAACCATCATTTATAATCTCGGCTTCACCGCCAAGGAGCACATCGCCATCTCGGAAAAGCTGTTGTCGGAGCCGCCCAAGGAGCGATTTGACCGCGTGATTGTTGACAAAAAAATCGCCAATCGTGAAGGCCATTTGCGCGATTTGCGCAAGCTCATCAAAAAAGTCCACGTCCTTGACCAAAAAGTTGACGCGAAATATTTCAACTGGCAGAAGGCGCAGCAGAAGGGTCGCAAGGAAAAGACGGCGCGGGAATTGAAGAAAATGACCGCCAAACTGCAGGAAATGTTCCCGAAGTTCTATTACAAGCAAAAGGTCGTGGAAGAAATGATCGTCGTGGCCGGGAACATTCATGAAAAGTTCCAGGTGAGCCTGCGGCACATCCAGGATCTGGAAGGTCAACGGACCACTCCCGAGCGGCGCGCCGCATTGGAAGCCGAACGCGGGAAAATCGCCACGTTGGAACAGTTCGTCCGGATGCCGCGCGAGGAATTCTTCAAGATCTTCGGAGAGCTGAAATCGGCCGCCGACCGCGGCCTAAAGGCCAAGACTCACATGGCCGAGGCGAACTTGCGCCTGGTGGTTTCCGTGGCCAAAAAATACACGAATCGCGGCCAATCCTTTTTGGATCTAATCCAGGAGGGCAACATTGGCTTGATGAAGGGTGTCGAGAAGTTTGAGTATCGCCGCGGATATAAGTTTTCCACTTACGCCATCTGGTGGATTCGGCAGGCCATCACCCGCTCGATTGCGGACCAGGCGCGCACCATCCGCATCCCCGTTCACATGATTGAAATCATGAACAAGCTCTGGCGCGCCCAAAAGCAGCTCACCCAGGAGCTTGGCCGCGAGCCAACGCCCGAGGAACTGGCCGATGAAATGCACATGCCCGTGGCGCGTATTCATGCGCTGCTCAAGATGGCACAACAGCCCGTTTCCCTCCACGCGCCCGTCGGCGATGACGGCGACGTGAGCGTCGGCGACTTCATCGAGGACAAATCGGCGGAAAATCCGTCCGACGTGACCAGTTACAGCCTGCTGCGGGAGAAATTGAGCGACGTGTTGACGACTCTCACCGAGCGCGAGCGTAAAATTCTTGAAATGCGGTTCGGGTTGCTTGACGGCTATGAGCGCACACTCGAGGAAATCGGCAAGATGTACAACGTCACCCGCGAACGCATCCGGCAGATTGAGGCGAAGGCGCTGCGCAAATTGCGGCATCCGACGCGCGTCCGGCACTTGCAGGGGTTCCTGGATACGCCGGAGCCGGAAATGGCCACCACGGCCTGATCTCTTAATTTTTAATCTGTTGCGTGACCCATTCCAGCCCGCGCAACAATTGTTTGTCTTGCGACGATTCCAGATCGCGCGCGGTCATGCCCCGCATGGCTTCTGGAATCAACGGCTCGGCGTCTGGCGGCAGCGCCACGGCAATCTGCGGCGAAATGCCTTTGTGCCAGAACGATTGGCCGTCCGGCGTCAGCCATTCCTCGACCGCGAGCAACATCGCGGAGCCTCCGGGAAGCGGAAACTCATTCAAGACGGTGCCCGTGCCAAATGTCGTTTCCCCAATCAATTCCCCCGTGTGCGCGTCCCGGAGCGCGCCGGCGACAATCTCGGCGGCGCTCGCCGTGCCGTCATCAATTAATACCGCCGTGGGAATGTTTGTTGCCAGCCCGCCGGGCAGCACGGGAATCGGCGTGATTTTTCCCTGGGCGTTCTTGACGAGGAGCACGTTGCCATGAGCGAGGAATTGGCTCGCTGTCTGGATCGCCTCGTCCAGCACACCGCCTGGATTGCCGCGCAAATCCAGAACGATCCCTTTCATTCGCTCTTGCTGGATCTCACGCAAGGCCGCCCGCAGGTCGTCAGCCATATTATCCTCAAAACCGGCGATTCGGACGTCCGCCACCTCCGTTCCCGGCAAACGCGCCCAGGTAATATCGCTGATGTTAATCGTCGCCCGGATAATCGTGAAATTGCGAAGACGATGGGTTTTGGGATTCAAGATTCCCAGTTCGACCGAAGTGCCGGGAGGACCGGATATCTGCTCGACGACCTGGTTCAACGACAACCCGGCTATGTCCCGTCCGTCAACGCTGACGATAATTTCGCCGCTGCGCAACCCCGAATGCAGCGCCGGCGAATTATCCATGGGCGCAACGATGACCACCTGCCCGTTTTTCATCTGAACTTCCAATCCGACGCCTTTTAGTTTCCCGCTTTCCATGACGTGAAGTTCCTTGACCATATCGGGAGTCAAAAAAACGCTGTGTCCGGTGTCGCCCAGCGCGTCCACCATTCCGTTGATGGCGCCATAGGTCATGGCTTCGGGCTTGATGGCCGGGCGGTCCACGTAGAACTGTTCAATGGTGTTCCATGCATCCGCCAGAAGGCGAAAATGCGAATCGGAAGGCAAAAATGTCATTAACATCCAGCGATCCAGCAACAGGCCCAGCCCCATGCCGAACACAAGGAAAAAGGCCAATTGGAAACCCGGGCGAAGTTTGCGACGGGGCGGTTCAACCGGTTTATCGTTGTTCCCAGCATTCATAAGAATTTCCAGGTCTCTCTCCGGGCGCGGCAAAGGAGATTTTGAGCATCATTTTCAATGCTGATACCATAAAGTGATTGTCCGCGCCAGTCCCGGCAAGCAAAAGCCCTCCCGAACCATTCCAAGGCTGATGAAAAAATGGAAGGCGAGATCATGCTTGATAAGGTGTGGCTCGTGTATTTCCAGGTGTTCCCTGTCGTTTCACGAACTTTTCCAGTTCAATGTCTCGTCTTGCGCTTGACCCTGACACGAAACTCGTGCCGTGCTGGTTTGTGAGCAGCCGCGATGCTGGCGCGGCTTATCACTTCATGCACGATTTGTCGGGACGGCTCGCGAATCGCGTACAGTTGACCACAGACGGCCACAAGGCGTATTTAACAGCCGTTGAGGATGCTTTTGGCGCGGACATTGATTACGCGCAATTGCAGAAGATTTACGGCACAGTTCAGACCGACAATGCGGAAATTCGTTATTCTCCGGCGCAATGCATGGGCGCAAGGCGAGCAGTGATTCCAGGAATGCCGGATTTTCGGCA
>JASHVW010000188.1 GCA_030044395.1 Verrucomicrobiia bacterium | reverse complement strand
GGCTGTCATGAATGTCAAAGTCAGGCGCACGCCATTGCCGTCAAAAACGTAAATCGTTCGGGTGGGCAGCACCTCCACGCTGAATTGAGGAAGCGCAGGCATGTCGGCGGGCTCCGTTCCCATAATTCGGAAAGTCTTCCCGTCAATACGCGCCAGGCTTGTAAGGCATTGAGGTTTTCCAGTCCAATGTGTTGTGTTCGTATCCGTCAGTTTGTCGGCTGCTGACCAGATGCTGAAATAAGGATCGCAGGCGACCAAAGGCACGGCGGGCGGGCGCAACGTTTCCGCGTTCACGTCGTGGGATGCTCCCAGACAACAAATAAAAAGGAACAAAAAGCAATGTGGAACGAAACTAAAAACAGGTTTCATAAAAAACTCCACCCAGACACGTTAAGATCGCCGGTGAACAGGCTTTCACTGTTCAAGCTCGTTGAAATTTGCCGTTAAGGTCCATGTTTTTTCCAGATGCGGTTGGTTGTCATTGTTCCAGCGGCTCCGCCAATACATATTATTTGGATCAATGACAGTATTTCGGAGCGGATCTTCAACATGGCCATCGGCGAAAAGAATATCGGTGTGGAAGTCATGCCGGTTACACGGCACTTGCGGATGCCACGTCGGGTCCTGACCTTCAGTCCACCCGGCAATAAGACCGGGAGTCGTATTGGCGTTAAATTGAATTTGGCCGGCAGGCGTGTCCGACCGGACATCGGCAATCACGATCATGTCCGTCGGATGACGCACCATTGACTCTTTTACGTTGTTGACCCCGGTCGCACTGACATCTCCGCCCATGCCTAGGCAGCTCGACCAATTTATATCCAGCCCCCAATCGTTGTAACCCAATGAAAAACGCGTTCCGTCATTATTTGCACCCCCGGTTTCAATGCCATAGGGGTCAAGTTTGCCATTTTCACCGATGACCGCTTTAACGGTCGGGTTCCCATTCGTATCCCAGACACTTTGCGGCAGGGCGGCCGGACAATAAAATGCATTTCGATTAAGGCCCATTAAACTCAAAAGCCGGGGCTGCCATACATAATAACCACCCGTCGGCGTGAGGCAATTGGGATACTGGTTATAATCAGTCGGATACATGGTTAGCGCAATTCCTATCTGCCGCATATTGCTGATGCAGGCGGTTTGTTTGGCCTTCATTTTTGCCTTGTTCAAAACCGGCAGCAACATCGCTGCCAGTATGGCGATAATCGCAATCACCACCAACAGCTCAATCAAGGTAAATCCCCGATTGCTTTTGCTGTCGCCTAACCGGTTAATTTCGCGGTAAAATCTATTCAATTGAACTTTCATTATGTTGTCAAGAAACGGTTAAAATAAAGTCTTCCGCCGCATCGCGGATTGCATTGCGTCTGGCATCGCTTTTTTTCGCCTTTTCATGCTTTGCTCAAACCTAATTCCAACGTGGTTGTTTGTCATGTGACATAAAATGGCCACACATCTTTCACGAAACCGTTCTCCCCCTTTTCGGAAGAAAGCGACCGGAGCCAAAAGGCTCCGGTCGCCCGGTGTCTTCTAATTTCCGCACAATTGCCGCTAGTCTTAAGGATTGACCAGCAGTTGGTAGAACTCGGTCGAATTCGTCGTCGGAACCGTGTACGGAGAGGTGGCGGCGCTGTTCGTCGTCCACGGTCCAAGCAGATTCGTTGATTGCAGGAGAGTGCCCGTCTGCCAGCTCAGCACGATGTTCCGGCCGGACTTGGCGGCGTTGATCGTCTGTGGACCCAGCACGAATGAGCCATTATAAACGCCTTGCACTTGAGCCTCTGTAAAGGCCTTATTAAAGACGGCCACGTGAGCGATGTTGGCATCCGGCAGCAATCGTGCCGTTCCGTAATCAGGCGAGCCGCCAATCCACACATCAAGGCCGTCCCCAGGAGGAGTGGAAGTGATTGCGTTGTTCGCCACAAGCACACCATCCACATAAAGCGAGCCGTTGTTGGCCTGGTTCGTATTTCCGGTGTAGGTGTAGGCGACCATATGCCAATTCCCATCATCAATCCCTGCGGGACTGGTCGCATCGGCAGGAAGATTGCCATCGTTCGCGCCAGGCTCGTCTGCCAGGCTGTTGTTGCCGCTTGAGCTGTTGATACTCATGCGCCAGGAAAGATCGCCGTGCCCAAATAATCCATCAAAACCACTGACCCCGACTTCGAGTTGAACCCAGGCCACGGTGGTAATTGGGCCGGTGATATTGAACGGTCCTTCGGGAATATCAACGATCGCCGACACGAACTGTGCGGCAGTGCTGGAACTGCCGAAGAATGACTCCGATGGCCCCGGCTCGCCAAGCGTATAACTGGAGCCGACGACGCTCGGGAAGTTCGTGTAGGTTCCATTATACCCGCCAACCACGTCATAAGCGGTCGAGCCGCTGGTTTCATCCAAAGGCCAGTATGCAATCGGGCCATATTGCAAAATGGCCTGATCATAGGCACTGGGGGCCACCACCGTAACAACCTCATTTGAGCTAAGGGGAATGGTTCCATCCACATTACTCACCAACACGTTGTAAGTGCCCGCATTCCCCGGTTGTATATCAGAAATCGTCAAGGTGGGACTGGTCGAGATGCTGATCGGCGTCGCGCCACTGTTAAAATACCAGTAATAGGTAATCGGCGTCGTGCCAATAGTGCCTACGCTGGCATGCAACGTCGCGCCTTGCAGGAGCGTTACGCTGGCTTCCGGCTGTTGGATAATCGTCGGCGGGCTTGTGGGTACGGAGATGGACGTGCTGCTGCCCATAACGCCGGCCACGGTGGCGCTGATCGTGGCGTTGCCCGTTCCAACCGCCGTAATCATCCCATCGCTGTTCACCGTAAGAACGCTTGTGTCGCTGCTGGTCCAATTGGTGGCTGCAACAGTGAGATTGACACCGGTTACCTGCGCAAAATTGCCAAGGGCGGCACCCGGCTGGCTTTGCCCTTGAATCATCGTGTAGTTGGTGACCGTGACGCTTACCGACGTCGGCGTCAGGTTTGTCACCACCACGCTCGGACCAGCCGCAGCGCTGACCGCCAAATACAACGGTGTCACGGCGCCATCCCAAATCCGGAATTCGTAGATCGTCCCGTCAAACTGGTCATCGCCGAATGTATCATTTCCCAACATATCCTGGATTGTGCCGCCGGCGCCGCCAATATTGTGGGGAAGAAATGAGCTATTCGGCAGCACAAGAGTGCCTACCGGGATCGCGTTGGTGTAAAGAGTCGCCAACAACTCGGCAGCGTTGACGGTCTCAGCCACGTATTGCTCCGAGCCGCTCGGGAACACAACGTCTGAATCCAAATCATCCTCGTTGTTGTCCGGTGTAAAGGCCGAAAACATTAATCCACCATTGCGGCCACTGGAGTTAAAAGGACACAGCTCGAAGTTTATACCGCCGTTATCGGCAAAGTCCCAAACCGTTGCCCAATTATTTTGCGTGTTCTGCGTTACCCATGTTTCAATTGTTATCGAAGTGGTGTTGGTCAGAATTCCTTGGGGCAAAGACAAATAACCTGACTCACCAAATGCGTTGCCACTGGAGGTTCCCGGCAGGGAAAGACCATTGTCTATGGTGGCGACAGACCCGTTAAGGCCCGTAACGAGCGTCCCGTTCCACGCCGGGCCGCCAACGGAATCCGAAGCAGTGCTGATGAAGCTGTAGCGATGCTCAAGGATGGCCTGCTCCACCGTCAACGTTGCGGAAGCGTTGGTGCTTCCAAGATCGTTCGAGACCAATACGCTATAAGTCCCCGCGTTGGTCAGGGCCAGATTCGATAAAACCAGGGTGGCATTCGTCGCCCCCATAATCGGATTGCTGTCGTAGTCCCACTGGTAACTTAAACTTCCGCCCAACCCCACGGCCGAGAAGGTCGCGGTATCGTTCACCGCCAGCGTCAGATTGGCAGGCTTTTGCGAAAAGACCGGCGGAGTTGTCGCCACTGAAATCGTCTCGCTCGTTCCGGTCACTCCGTTCACCGTGGCGCTGACCGTGGCGGTGCCGCCATTGATGGCGGTGATCAAGCCGCTGCTATTCACCGAGAGAACACTCGGATTGCTGCTCACCCAGTTGGTCGCGGCGCTTGTTAATGTCGCGTCGGAAACCTGTGCGAAGCTGCCGATCACCGCCGCCTGTTGAGTTCCCGCTCCAACCATGCTCGTCGTCGTTAACGAAATGCTGACCGACTGCGGTGTAAGGTTTGTGATGACCACACCAGGACCGGCGGCAGCGCTCACCGCCACATACACCGGTGTTACGGCGCCATTCCATATCCGGAACTCATACACCGTGCCGCTAAACTGGTCATCGCCGTATGTATCGTTTCCCAACATATTGTTCGTCGTGCCAAGCTCGCCGCCAATTGTGCCGGGACAATATGCGGTGCTCGAGTAAGTCGTCGTCGCGTCCAAAGCGCCATTCGTATAAAGTTCACCCGTGAGCGTGTAATTGTTGTACGTATACGCAATGTATTGTTCTGAACCGTTCGGAAACTCAGTCGACGTGAACAAATCCTCCTCATTGCCGTATGGCGTAATGGCCACCGACATGTGTGTGCCGTTGTTCTGGGGATAGGGAATCAGCCCGAACGTTTCAGCCGGAGCGCCCGGGGTCTGATCGCCGAAGTCCCAAAGCTCCGCCCATAGATTTCCCTGGGTCTGCGTCGCCCAGCATTCAATCGTTAGCGACGTCGTGTTCGTCAGTATCCCACTCGGGAAAGCCGCATAACCCGACTCACCAAATGCGTTGCCACTGGAGGTTCCCGGCAGGGAAAGACCATTGTCTATCGTGGCGACAGACCCGTTAAGGCCCGTAACAAGCGTCCCGTTCCACGCTGAGCCGCCAACCGAATCAGAGGCATCGCTGACGAAACTGTAGCGATGCAGAAGCGTCTGGGGTCCTGTGACAGTGATGGTGCCGCTGGTGGCGGTGACACCGCCGACGGTCGCGCTGACGGTGGCCGTCCCAGCACTCACACCGGTGACCAACCCGTTACTGTTAACCTCGAGAACTTTCGGGTTGCTGCTCATCCAGTTCGTCGCATCGCTCGTTGCCAAGAGGTTGGTCGAGCCTGTTGCCTCGAGCTGAACGGTGACTCCGACCTGTTCGGTTCCAGTGATGACCACGCTGGGACCCGCCGAGAGGCTGACGGAGGTTGGCGTCAGGTCGGTCAGCACGGTACTTGGACCGGTGATGGCGCTGGCTTGGATATACCGCTCGGGAACAACGCCATTCCAAATCCGCAACTCGTAGATAGTGCCGTCAAATTGCGGATCACCATATATATCGTCTCCCAACTGGTTGATGGTGGTGCCGCCGGCGCCGCCAATGGCGCCGGGAACATAAGAGCTGTTGGGAAGATTAAATGTGCCGACCGCTGCCCCGTTGGTGTAAAGAGTTTCAAGCAAGGCAGAAGCATTGACCGTGAGAACGACGTATTGTTCTGAACCATTTGGAAATGTAACATCTGAAGACAAATCTATCTCGTTGTTGTCGGGATTATTTTCTACTATCATTTGATCGCCATTACGGTTTGGGTAGGGGCATAAAGCCAAGTACTCGCTCTCGTTGTTTGCGAAACTCCAAATTGCCCCCCATTCCTCTGCGGAATTCTGTGTCACCCAGCATTCAATCGTCAAATTGGTGGTGGCGGTAAGTATCCCCGCAGGCAGAGTCACATAACCTGAAACATTGCCCCCGCCACTCCCCGGCAGCATGAGACCATTGTCTATGGTGGCGGCGGGGTACCCGGTTGCAGGGGCCACGACGGTGCCATTGGCATCGCCCACCGAATCGTTGGCGTTACTGACAAAGCTGTATCGGTGCAGCAGGGTTTGGGCCGATACCAAACATGGCAGGGCAACAACAACCAGCGTCAGGGCAACCAACCGTTTGAATCCCGCGCGGGCAAAACCATGGCATAAGAATGTTCCGTTCATTTTCGATTTCATATTTTTTGGAGTTTTCATTCAAGTTTTTGTGGCGACTGATGCAAACACTTCAAACCAAATCAGCGTCTGGATGCGCAAACCTGTTCGGATGTTGCGACACTCGTTTCTTGGACATGCGCCGACTATAGGATTACAGCGCTTAAGTGTCATGTGGCATAAAGTGGCCACAAAAACATAAGCGGTGCTTATTGTCAAAGGATGTCTAAATTCCCGTCAGGCCGCTCGATATATAGGGGGATATCCTCTACTCGGTAAATATTCCTCATGCATCGCGCGCCATCCACGGGTTGACAGGCTTGGAGCGCCGCCCGACCCGGAACGCCATTTCCCATTGACTTGCAAATCGTCTCAACTAAGTTGAGGCTTATGCCGCCCGCAGTAGTGCATCGAGTTGGATCAAGGTCATTTCGCTGGATAACAATCTTATTGGTTGGAGCAGTCAGTTTATACATTATTAACGCGTCGGCAGATACCATCACCGATGTCACCAACATTCAAGCCGGTGGGTATGGGGGACTCTATGTCGGCAACCGTGCCCCGTTGGCGCCCAGCCCCCTTCTGCGTCTGCCGCCGGGCTGTATTCAGCCCCAAGGCTGGTTGTTCACGATGCTCGAAAATCAGCGCAATGGGTTGAATGGCAACCAGGAACAGATTTCGCCGTTTCTGCAATTCTCGACAAGCGATTGGACAACGACGAACGGTTCAGGCTCGACCCAGGGCTGGGAACGTGTCCCCTATTGGCTTCGCGGTTACATTGACATGGGGTACTGCCTTCAGGACGCCACGGTCATCAGCAATGCCACTCACTGGATCAAAGGCGTCATGGTTTCTGAACGTCCCGATGGTTATTTCGGCCCGGCGGAAGATTATTCGGACGGGACGATTGACTCGGACCTCGGAATCGCAGTGCCGGATCTGTGGCCAAACATGCCAATGCTGGACGCGATGCGGTCGTATTATGATTACACCGGTGACACCAATGCCTTGAATTTGATCGAGAATTATTGCAAGTGGGAAAACAGCCTGCCGGTGGATGATTTTGGCGCGGGCTATTGGCCGATGATGCGCATGGGTGACAATATCGAATCCATCTATTGGCTCTACAACCGCACCGGGGAATCGTGGCTGCTCACCCTGGCCACCAACATGTATGCGAACATGGCACGGTGGGACACGCCCAACACCCTCCCAAACTGGCATAATGTGAACGTTGCGGAGGGCTTCCGCGCTCCGACCGTTTTCTGGCAGCAATCCGGCAACCTGGCTCAATTGCAATTTGGCGAGGCGAACTACCAGACCATTATGGGCCTCTACGGCCAGGTGCCCGGCGGAGGATTCGGCGGCGATGAGGTCTGCCGTCCCGATTATTATGGTCCGCAACAAGGGTTCGAGACTTGCGGTATTGTCGAGTTCATGCGGAGTTTTGAAATCCTTACGCGAATCACCGGCAGTCCGGTTTGGGCGGAACGTTGCGAGAACCTTGCTGCCAACACCCTGCCCGCCGCGATGCGTACCAACATGATGGGCCTGCATTACCTCACCGCGCCCAACCAGCCGGAATTGGACGACGAAGCCAAATCGCCGGACATCAATAACACGGGCAGTCCCTGGTTTTCTTTAAGCCCTTCGGAACCGAATTACTGGTGTTGCGAACATAATCACGGTCAGGGCTGGCCGTATTTTTGCGAGGAGACATGGTTGGCCACGTGGGATGACGGCCTGTGCGCGTCGCTGTACGCGCCAACTATCGTTAATGCCCGCGTTGGCAACAGCAGTAGCGTCCGCGTCACCGAATCAACTGATTATCCGTTCAGCGGAACCGTGGTGCTGAGTATTGCGATGACGAACAGCGTCAGTTTTCCCCTTTACTTGCGCGTACCCCAATGGTGCTCGAATAGTTGGATCCAGGTTGACGGCCAGACTGTTGCCACCAATAACCAGCCCAGTTCATATGTCTGCATTCAACGCTTGTGGACCAATGGCGACCAGGTTTCGCTGAATTTCCCCCGTCAAATTACAGTGCATACCTGGACCACAAACAACAATTGTGTTTCCGTGAATTACGGACCGTTGACTTTTTCCCTCCTGATTCCCGAAAACTGGCAGCCTTATGGAAACAATCAGGCTCCCTGGACAGAATACGAAGTTTATCCCGCGACCAACTGGGATTATGGCCTTGTCTTGAATCCCACAAATCCAGCCGCTTCGTTCACCGTGCTCACCAACCCGGGGCCGATGGCCGCCAATCCTTTTTCCATAGAAACAACGCCGATTCAATTGCAGGTTCAGGCACGGCCGATTCCGGCCTGGACGCTGGACGGTCTCTACGACGCCGGAACCGTTTGGCCCAGCCCCATTTACAGCACACAGGCGATGCAAACGGTCACGTTGGTGCCGATGGGCGCCGCGCGGCTCCGCATTTCAGCCTTTCCCACCGTCAGCACCAATGCGACCGCCACCCAGTGGGGCGCGCCTTACACCCCGAGCGCTTCCTATACCAACTCCTCCGACACTGTCGCCGCCATGAATCTCGGATTGACGCCGACGGCTTCGAGCGAGCAAACCACACGGATGACGTGGTGGAATCATGAAGGGACGGCGGAATGGGTGCAGGCGACTTTCAACGGCCTGTGTCAGGTGTCTCAGATGTCAGTCTATTGGTATGACGACTTGCCATTGGGTGGAGGTTGCAGTGTGCCCCAGTCGTGGTGGGTGGAATATCTCGTCGGAACCAATTGGGTGACAGCCACCGGTGCCAGCGGCTACGGCGTGGCTGTGAATACATTTAACACCGTGACTTTCAACCCCGTCTTAACGACAGCCGTGCGGCTGTGCGTCCAGCTCCAGAGCGGTTATTCGGGCGGTATTTTGGCATGGCAGGTTCCCGCCACTCCCGTATCGTCGCTTGCCTTGCACTACCCCTTGCACGACAGCATGGCAGACACGGCATCGGGTCAAACCGGAGCCCTTTACGGCGGCACATTTGTGCCGGACCGGTTCGGCACGGCGAGCAACGCGTTGCAATTCAACGGCGCCAGCACGAACTATGCGGTGATACCCCGCCCGAATTGGATGGATTGGAGCATTGCCTTTTGGGTTAAAACCACTGCAACCAATGGCGTTTCAAGCAACTCGGGATATAGCAGCGCCGGCAAATTTGGCGGGGCCTTATATCTGAACGGCAGCACAACCTTGACGACTCTTTCGGGCGCCTTTCCCTCCCGCCTCCCCACCGGCACCAACGCCTACACCATTGCGGTCTGGGAGAAAGCAGACACGAACTGTCCGAACAATGGCGGCTTCGTCGGCTGGGGAAACGAGGATACCAGCGAGGCCAACAATTTGCGTCTGAATGGTCCCAATAGCGTGGACAATTACTGGTGGGCAAATGACTTTGTCGTCAGCGGACTGGCCGCAAACCCGATGGATGGCAACTGGCACTCGATCGTCGCAACGTGGAACGGAACAACACGCACAATTTATGTGGATGGCACGGCCGTCGGGTCGCAAATTCCGACCATGCCGAATGTCATGGGTTTGGACTTCGTCGTCGGCGCGACGATTGGCGATGTGGATTTTAAAGGCTGGCTCGAAAATTTGCTCATCACCACGAATGCATTGACCCCGCCGCAGATTACGACCTATCAAGGCAACGGACCGATGCCGCCGGGCACGGTGGCCTATTGGCAGTTTAACAACCCGGCCAATTTGGGGGCCGATGGCAGTGGCCTGGGCAACACCCTGTCGGTCTCCAATCTAAATGGTCAATGGTGGCAAGGCGACGGTTTGGTGGATGGATACGTTTCCGGAGGAGCCGATGACTTCGGTATTTCTCTCTTGGGCAACTCAGCCGCGTTTGGCGTTGGCAATCCTGATACCACCATTACCTCGACGACCGCGATTAACGACGGCAAGTGGCACCAAGTCACCGCCACGCGGAGCGCCTACAGCGGGCAGATGCAACTCTACGTGGACGGTGTTTTACAGGCAAGCGCGACCGGACCGTTTGGGCCGAAAACCGCGCCTCCCGATCTTCGTCTCGGCGGCATCCAGTCCGGGGGAGGTTGCTTTGCCGGCACGATTGACGACGTGCAAATTTTCAACCGCGTCCTAAGCGCGCCGGAAATTTCCGCGGTAATGAATCAGTCTCTTGTTCTGAACGCATTGGAGAGCACCAATCTGATTGCCGGAGAAACGCTCACCTGCACCAACTCCGCGGTTGATCCTTACTCGCCGCCGCGGACAATCAATTGGAGTGTTTCGGGATATCCGGCCGGCGTCGCCATTAATCCTGTGACCGGCATGCTGACGTGGCGTCCGACCATCGCCGAATCTCCTGCGATCTATTCCTTCGCCATTATCGCTGCGGATAACGGTTCCCCGGCGTTGACCGCTACCCAACATGTTCTTGTCACCGTGGAGGCTCCAGCATCGCCCACGATTTCCTCGCCCATGTTCTCTAACGGCAAGTTTATGTTTGGCGTGAATGGAGTTCTTGGACCGGATTACTACATTGAAACGGCGACGAATCTTGGCCCCGCCGGCTCCTGGCTGCCATTATTCACCAATTATGCCCCTGCTTCCTTTCCATTTTTGTGGACAAATCTCGCCGCGACCACCCTGCCCGGACAATTTTTTCGCATTCGGCTGGGCCCTTGACCATTTGGTCATCCGCTCCGCGGGACAATCCATCCTCCGCGCTCATTCATGGTTCATACATCAACCGAAAGAAGACGCCGCCATTGGTGGGGTTGATCGGGATGATGACCTGATTCGTGGCTGTGCTTCCTGCCAGGTCGGTCCAATTCGTGCCTGCAAGATTCGTGTTGGATTGCAGCCACCAGCCGGTATGGTCTGCCGGCCATGAAAGGACAAGGTTGTTCCCCGTCACCCGGGTGATTATATTGGTTGGATTTGCCGAGGCCGCTGCCACCTGCATCGTTCCATTGACCGCCAGGTTATTGGCCCAACTATAGGGAGCTACATTTGGCAGATTGATTGTGTTAAATCCCGTTACGGCTTTGTTGAACAGTTGAAATGTGTCCCCCAATTGCAACGGTGGCCCGGCATTGGTGATAGTAAGAACGCCCCCGCCACCAATGCTTCCGTCAGAGGAAACCAACTCGTCGCAGTCTTGAACATTGGTCCGGTTCAGCTCCATCAGTAACTGGCCCCCCAAGGTAACGTTGTTCTGAACGGTCAACGTGCCAATACCTTCCCCAGGATTGATGGTTGAACCGGTCAGCGCGCTCAATTTGCCGTCCACACTCCCGCCACCTGTCAATGTCTGCCCGCTATTCAGCGTCAAGGTCCCATCGCTCCGGCCGGTCACGTTCAATACCGTCCCCGGCATGATATTGATCTGTGAACTCTGGCTCACCTGCCCCGAACCAGTCATGTCCAGCGTGCCGCGGGTGATTACGGTTGGTCCGGTATAGGTATTTGTGCCAGTCAGTGTCAGTATGCCGGTGCCAAGCTTGGTCAATCCTCCCCCGCCCCCGTCGGCAAGCAAAGCTTGAGCAACGGTAATACTGTAATTCTGGGAATCAATGACCGCCCCTCCCGGCATCACCAGCGCCTGACTCAATCCCGAAACAAAATTTGGGTTGCTGGCCCCGGCTTGAAGCACCCCGCCGTTGAAGTTCAAGATGCTGGTGTCACCCGTTGGAGTGTTATTCGTCATCCCAGTGGTTCGAAACAGGCCGCCGTTGAGATTCAACGTGGCGGTCATTCCAAGGTCGTTTATGCACATATATACCTGGCCTAAAACGTCCGTGCCACCATCCAGATTCCACGTGGCATTCCCCACTTCACCAAGCCATGTTCCCTCTGCCGTATTCGTTATGAAGCCGCCGGTTTGTGTCAAAGTGCCGGCCCCGCCGTTTTGGGCGCCACCGGCGCCGAGGTCAAGATTCCCCCCATTGACTGCTGTTTTGGTGATGGCTCCCCCGGACATGTTCAAGTAGCCGGCGCCCCCGCGCCCAATCGCAAGCCAGTCGTCAACGATCAGGTTCCCGCTGCCACTCAGGTTGTATGTCCCGACCGACGCGGTGTTCTCCTGGGGAATCAGAAGCTGCTCGACCACGTGGATCGTGCCACCGCTCTGTTGCACCATTCCATCGCCGGCGTCGCTAAGCCCTCCGTCGGTGCCCACAACGAAATTCCCGCTGGTGTTCTGGTTGAGGCTTCCGCCCGTCATGATAAGAGTTCCCGTGCCTCCATTCCGGCCGATGGCCACCCAATTGTGGACGACCAGCTCACCGCCGCTGAGGGTGTAGCTGCCTGTTCCAAAATTTTCTCCCAACCACATTTGCGCGCTGCAATTTACCGCTCCGTTCGTTTGAATGACGACACCCTTTGTCCCGCCGTCGCTAATGTCAAAGAGACCAGCGCTGCCGATGTTGATGAGACCGCCATTAACGTTGAGAACGCCGGTGCCGGCTTCTCCAATGTCAAAATTGTTGGTCGCATTAAGTGTGCCTCCATTCAGCGTATAGTAGCCGACGGCGCCGGAATTGTCGCCTAATCGAACCCAGCCGCCGGGAGTGCCGACACTGACGGTGGACCCGTTTTGCACATATGCGCCCGTCGTGCCGGAGTCGTCTCCCGCCCAAAGATCGTTCAGCGTCCAATCCGGGTCGCCGGCATTGATCTCGACAACGTTATTTGATCCGCTGTCGTTGATGGCATTGGTGCCGGCGCCAGGCACAACACCGCCCATCCAGTTGGCCCCAAGATCGTAATCTGCCGCTCCGCCCTGCCAGTAAATATTGGGACCAAATCCGGCACGGATTAAATTAATAAAGTAATCCAGGGTGCTGATGGAAACGGTCCCGTTCCCTTCATTTGGCCAGAACCAGCCCCCGACACAGCCTTCCTTTGCGCCCGTGTGCATGAGGTCTAGAAAGCCAATGTCCGAATCCGCATCCCAGTCACCTGGCAACACCGGCACCAAGCCATCAAAGTAACCGCTCCAGGTTGCCGCATCGTTGCCTTGGCCGCCCGAATAACATTGCAGATAAACGTAATCAACATTGGTGCCCAAACCGGATTTCACCGCCTGCCAATAGCTTGGGTTCGTGTAAGGACATAACGTCACTTTCATCCCCGCGGCGGCGCACATTTGGCCAAACGATATCGCGGAAGACGAATTATATTCGTATTCGTCATCGTAATCCATCGCATTGAGAGCTAGGGCGTTCTTCAACGCGCTTAGATTCTGGTACAGAACAGTTCCTGAACCAGTGCCATTCGCAGCAATGAGGTTTTTGATGTTTAGAAAACTTTGGTCGCCCCAGCCGCCAATGCACATCTCGATCCGGCTGATTGAGGATGGCGATGCCTCGCACTGGCTCAAGAGCGATCCCCAATTCGCAGGACCGACATATACGCCGTTCGTGCATAGCAGTATATTCGGACCGCCGCCGCCGCCATAATAAAAGTCCCCGTTCGTTTCTACCGTCATGGAAAATAAAACGAGCGTATTGAAGTTTGCCGCTCGCAAGCCCGTGATCTGGCTGGAAGTCAGGCCCGTCGGTGAAGCCTCAACTCCAGGCGCAAAATTCACGACTATGGACGCGGACGCCCACTGTTGACCCGCCGCGGCCAAGGTTAACGCCCCCGCGATACCCAAAGCCCATCCCGCTTGAAACCTCTGTCTTAACCTTTGGCTCAACGTCTGGAGACCTTTGAAACCACAATTTCCCAGGCGGCGGCCGCCGCCACTCGGAAAACGTTGAGAACGTGAAAAAAATGAAGCTCTGCGCGCTCGTATCATGGTGCCGATACAGCTTCGCAACAGACGCTGATCTGTCAATGTGGCATGAAATGGCCACAGGACGTGCCGTTTCACGGCCAGAGCATTGACAGAAAAGATGTAGTGCTGAGCCGCGAGGATTTTTGGCTTTTGGCGAGGCTTCGGCGAAGGCGCAGGTTCCATCGGACATCCTGTGACTGCCTGTCGCACCGTAGCCTTCGGCCAAAGCTGAAGCCAAAACGCCGCCAAAGGCCAAAAAGACCGCGGTCCCATGGATTCCTAACTCCTGCAGCTTTGATGGAAATGTACTAACCACCAACGGCATTGGTCGAAATCCGCTGTGCGGGCAAGACTTGCGACCGTTGCGCAGCCTGCATGGCCTCAACGGAGGAAATACAGTCCCAGGAATGAAAATTAGCGCCGGCAGGGCTGCCTCGAGGCCATTGGCACCACGATAATCCGTCCGCCCGGCGCGAATCCCATGCGGCAGTGGCGTTGAGTTGTAACCAAGGTTCGTAAATAGATTGCAATCCATGATCCAGCATGAAACGCACCAGCCAACGCAGGAAGATGGCATTAAAGCCGGAGTTGTTTCCCCCTATGCCGTAATCGTGGAGAATCCCCCCGGTCGTCAGCCGCCTAATCGTGAAGTTCGCCGACAATGTCGCGTCATGAGTCTGCCCCAGAAAATTGGCCGCGCCCAGGAAAGTCCCCTGATTGTATGTGCTTGACCACCTGTGTTTGACGCCATTGGTCGCGATGCTGTCGTAAATAGCGCCCGAATTCGCATTGAATAGAACGGAGCGCTCCCAATAATAAATGTTTGAGGCGTCGTTCCAATAATTGAGCTTGCCATAAATCCGATACATCAAGCTCGCCGCAATGGAACCAGGTCCATTGACACAGGCGTTTTTGGATGCGTTCGTCGGGTATTTCCAGAACAGGCCGCCCCCCAGATTGGTGGACCACGCGCGGGCAAAACACGCGTCAAAATTTGCTTTGGCAATATTGCAGTAGTTGGTCTGTCCGGTGTCCATCCCGCCTCTCGCAAAAGCGATCACCGCCCACATCACGTCGTCGTTGTACCCATTGCTTGATGTCCAGACTGCGCCATTAGTGCTGATGAAGCCGTTGAGCAAATTGGTAATCATGCCCGCCGCCGCGGAGTTCGAGTTCCACTCGTAAGCGTCAATGACACATTCAATTTCCTCCGCCTCCTCCCAAAAATAGGTTTCGCCGCCTGATTGGTCGTTCTTAAAATATCCATTTGTCCCGGTTTGGCTATAAAAAGCGGATTTGTAGGCACCAAAGATGATATTGATGTCATTCGTGGAATAAGCGAAGGCTGATACCCACGTGAGAAATAAACAGCAAAGGATCAGCAGGCAGGCTGGATGCTCTTTCGTCTTCATTGATTGAATTGTATCGCAGTAATTGAATGCCGGGGAAACTCGTATTCCGCTTGGCCCATCTTAAAGTCCGGTTGCCAAATCTTTTGAATCGGGTGAATCTGATTCTGCGCCATTGCTGTATTCGTCATCTTGAGAGGACCCGATAGGCATTCAATGTCGGCCTGTCGGGTAAATGAATATCCATCAATAACGATCGTTGCTGGGACATCCCCGGCGCAGGAATTCACCACGTCCAAAACCAATGTCTTGCCATCGTCACTGCGGCTGGCAACAACATTCAAATAATGGCCCGGGTCTTTCACATCGCTTTTGATGATCCATCGTTCATGGTGACGCGAAAATATCCGCATGACATAACCCGGCGGCTGAAGCCACACTTGGGCTGGATTAAGAAACAACAATCCCTGGTCCCAGCCATTATCGTTTTCCCCGTCCGGCTGCAAACAATTTGCCGAGGTTACCATCGGCAATCGCCCGTCCCGTTCCGCTGCGTTGATCGCCAGCGCATTGGCCAAAGCGCGCCCCTGGTCATGATGGTTCGCGTTTAATTCAAACACCACTACCTTATACTTTGCTCCATGGGTAATCTTCCCCAACGCATCGTCAAACGAAAACATCCCGGCTAAACTCCCATCGGGCGTCGGCCCGTCCGTCCAGACATGCACATCAAACCATACCTCACGATTGTATTGCCTCGCAAGTTGGAGGATTTTTTGTTGCGCCGAGAGATTCGTGATGCCCGAATCAGCGCCGTGAAAATTATGGGGGGCGATGATAATTTGATGGTAGGAAAAATCGCCCACGACAAGTGTGACATTCGGGTCGGCCACCCAAATCGCCTGGGCCAGCGCCCGAAACTTTTGATAATACGCGCTGTTCACCGTCTCCTCATTGCCAAGTTCCAGGTATTTCAAGTTGTAAGGTTGTGGATGGCCGTCCGCCAGCCGTTGCGCGCCCCAAACCGTGTTCGTCCGGCCGTTGACATATTCCATGAAGTCCGCCATGGCCTGCGGCGTCTCATTGATGTTAAAATCCGGCACTCCCAGAAACCCCGCCGCTTCGCAGAAATTCAGAAAATCCGGAATGCCCCAGCCATCTGACGAGTAGCCATACCACGTCCCCGCGTAAGGTGGGCGACGATCCCGCGGCCCAATCATGTTCTTCCACCGGTACCCCGCCGCGTTCACCATCGAACCCCCATAACGCAACACCGTAATCCCCTGATTGATCAGTCCCTCCGCCACGTCCTTGCGCACCGGTAATCCCTCATACTGACCCCACGCCCCGGGTTCCAGAAACGCATACCCCACCACCACCGAGCCAGGTTCTGTCAGTGTAATGGCAAAGCGACCATCGCTGCCGCTGGACGAAGGCGTCAGGGAGAAATTCAGGCGCTCCCAGTCGTTGCTCGTCACCAGCAGATTGGTTTGCGCATAGATCGCTGACCCGTTCGAACTCTCCAGGGCCACGGTAATTGGAGTGGGTGTGTCCGCCCGCGCGTCCAGGCAGCCATCATATTCATTGCCCGCCTCAAAATTCATGCCCCAATGATTCAGCCCCTGGTTCTCGATCCCGATCTCACCATTCCCACTGCTGAAGCGTATGACCTGGCTTCGACTCCCGACAAAGGCATTCGAGGATTCAAGGGAAAACTCTCCCGTGGCAGTCCCGCGTCGCAGCGCCTGCCACATGCCGCTGACTCCATTTCCCGATTGCGTTGACGCCGGCTCTTGAAAACTTTCGCCGAAGATCATCTGGCTGTAGAGCCCGCCATACACCTCATGATTCACGTCCTCCAGACACGCTCCAGTAAGGTATCGGGGGAGGATGTGCAACGGTTGACTTGCATTGACTGTGATGGCGGCCTCTTGCGCCCGACCCGCAGCCGCAAAAAAAACAATAATACAAAAAGATAAAATGCCGCGAATCGTTTCATTAATCGTCATATTCTGCCACCCACACCTCCATTTCGCCTGGCTGCCGGTTGTCTTGGGCGTAATACGGGACGGCCGTGAACCGGACATTCTTTCTCACAATCGTCTTGGACGATGGCAAGTTCAACGCGGCGTTCGACCCGTCTGACGGTTGTTCAAGAGACACCGCTTGTCCTTTTATTATATCCACGCCTCCTAGTAAATCAGGTCGCCATAGCACCTGAAATTTCCCGCGGCGCGGTATTGATAAATTTCGGACGTGGCCGCCATTATCCACAGCTTCGAGGCAATAGACCAGCGGGCCGCGCCGAATGGCCACCCGACCCAGGTCCGATTCGACCTTCGGATTGGCTTGAAAGCATTGTGCCGTCATGGGCAGTGACAACTCGACGACATCCCCGGTCCTCCAGGTCCGTTGCAAACGCGCGTATCCATGAATCGCCTCGGGATTTTCCACGGCCCGGCCATTTACCGTTAAACGCGGCGCTCGGGCGCACCATCCCGGCCAGCGGATATAAATGGTAAAGTCAGCCGCTTGTCCCGGCTCAACCGAGAGCTTGATGCGGCCGTCCCAGGGATAACGGGTCGTCTGCCGGAGGTTGACATGCGTGTTGTTAATCGTCAAAGTCGCATGACTACTGATGAATTGGTTCACATAAACGGCCCCCGGCTCCTGAGCGTAGATATATCCTGGAAGCCCGCTCATCAACTTCAGAAACATTGGCGGACAGCAGGGACACGGATTCCACGACCATCGTTCGTGTTCGCCGTCAACTTCGAGCGGATTGTCATAGAAATAGCGGTCGCCCTTTAGCGAAACACCCACCAGCGCCCCATTGAACAACTCTCGCTCCAGCGCATCGGCATACCGCGCGTCGGCGAAGGTCAGGTTCATATTCCTGTCGAAAAACCCTCCCGCTGCCGCCGCACAGATTTCGCAATAGGCAGTCTGGTTGGGCAGATAGTAATCCGCACCGAAACCCTCAATGTTGGGCAAAGCGCCCAATCCACCCGTGACATACATCTTGCATTGGACCATGTTGTCCCATAGCCGCTGCGCAGTCGTCAGATAATCCGCGCGGCCGGTGACATTGCCCGCTGCTGCCAGGCCCGCGCACAGCAGGCCGTCCCGCACCGCGTGTCCCTCCATCTCCTGCTGTTCAAACACCGGCAAATCATCCTGGGCATAGCTTCCCCAGTTCAGCGATCGGCCTCGGTGGTTGCCTCGATCATCAATCCAAAATTCGGCAAGTTTGAGGTAATCCTCTTCATCCACGCGCCCGCGCATTTGCGCCTTGAGCTGCGGCTGTTCCCGGAATAACAAATACAAGTTCACCAGCGCCTCTTCGCCAAGCGGATGACCCGGAACTTGATTTACTTTGGGCGGTGGTCCCATCTTCTCGCACAGGTCATCGGCCATCCCGACGGCCACCCGCAACAGATCGGTGCGTCCGGTGGCGCGATACCAATGGACGCCGGCGTCTATCAAGGCGCCTGCATTGTAAAGATCATGTTGCCAAAGGTCGTCGCCCCCGTTGAGTCCCCAGCGATGGTTGGGCGCCATCAATTCCGTCCAGGTTTCAATATAACCATCAGGACTCCGGTTCGCTGCCGCGGCGATCCGGTCAATGTAGCCATCTACCTGCTTCTCCAATTCCGGATCGGGATGAGCGGCGAGGAAATCAGCCGACGCCCGAATCATTTCGTAGATCAACCCGTCATACCAGGGCGGCCCGCCGTGATCGCCAGTCTCGCCAAGGCGGACGCGGTCAAAATTGGTGAAAGCGCCGTCTCGGTCGAATTTCGAAAAACAATCCTGCAGAGTGACTTGCTGCCAGACCTCGAGCTTGGGCGACCAGAACGGGTCATCAATTGTCACTTGCGAAATGGGCACCGTCGTCAGCCGGTGGAGCGGCTCGCTGATCTCCTGCGCCAGGACGATCGAGGCCGGGAGGATCAAAGCGATAAACGAATTAAACAATTTTTTCATGGCGGGTTTTCATGGATTTGCTCGCTGATGAAGTCAAAGGCCCACCACTGCAAATCCAATGAAATCTATTTTGGCGCAGCTTTTCAAGATGCTTATTCCAATGAGCTTTCAAGATGAGATTAAGGCGCGTAGGATTTTGGCCTCTGGCGAGGCGCGAGCGAGGCGCATATTCGCAGCAATCTGCCACAAGCAAGCAACGAAGCCAGAGACCCAAAAGACCAGCGACCTAGTCTCATCTTGAAAACGATTTCGAATTAAAAAGCCGAGCACACACACGCCTCGACGGTATCGGATAATTTCTTGAAAATAAAATGCAATTTCGTTATGAATCAGCCGTGTCAGCCTCCCGGAAAAAAAAGACATCGCTCAAAAGGAGTAATCCGAAAAATGGCAGCCCCCCTCGCGGTTCAGCGGAAATGAGTCGTTGGAAATTATGGTGCTTCCGGTCGCTCTTGGTCGTTGTTGTCCCAA
>JASHVW010000187.1 GCA_030044395.1 Verrucomicrobiia bacterium | reverse complement strand
TTCGTCGTCGTCCACGGTGGGGATGTAGGAGCGGCTGCTGATGGAAATGTTAAAGCCCGCCTTGGCCATTTTTTCGATGGTGGCGTCTTGCAAGCTGCCTTTTGGCAGGCCGAATTTCAATTTTTTGCTCATCCGATGTTACGGCAGAGAAATTAACGCAAAGGCTCAGCGAAGCAAAGTCGCAAAGAGAGGAAAATCGTTTAACGAAACACGCGCGGCCTCTCCATGCCCGAAACGATGCGGGTCAACCTCACGCAAGGCTCGCCAAGGCCGCAATGAAGTGAGAAACGATTTCCGTTTCAAAACAGCCGCGCGCCTTTTGGCGGGATTTTTTTGAAATTCAAAAACCCTTGGTGAACTTTGTGGCCTTTGCGTGAAACCTTTTGCAGCTTTTCTGCTTTCTGCCAGAATCCCTCACGATTGGCGTTTAGTAGAATCTTGGCGCCCTCCGCGTTCTTGGCGTGACGCCATCTTTTATTTTTTTCTCCAGATGACCCGGCGACCGATGATGGATGTTTCTCCGCGCGCAATGGCGGCGATGCATTCGGGATAGAGCTGGTGTTCTGCCGCGTGGATGCGTTGATGCAGGCTCTCAAGCGTATCGTTGTCCAGCACGGGGACGGTTTGCTGGCCGATGATCGGACCGGCATCTACGCCGGCGTCCACAAAATGCACGGTGCAGCCGGTGACTTTGACGCCGTGGTCGAGCGCCTGTTTCCATGATTCCAACCCCGGAAACGACGGCAGGAGCGAGGGATGAATGTTGATGATGCGGTTCTCGAATGCGCGGAGGAAATCGCCTTTGAGGACGCGCATGAAACCGGCCAGGACAATCAAATCCACATCGGCCACGCGCAACGCGCTTACAAATGCACGCTCCGCTTCTTCGCCAAGCTTGGTGCGGAATGGTCCCGGCGGGATGTATTGCGCCGCAATGTTCCGTTCGCGCGCGTGGGCGAGAATTCCCGCGGTTTCGACGTCGCTCAAGACGATGGCGATTTGCGCCGGGACTTTGCCGGCGGCGATGGCATCGGCGATGGCGACAAAGTTCGAGCCTTTGCCGGAACCGAGGATGCCGATGCGAAATGGGTTGCTCACGCGATTTGAATAGCAGAGGAGACGGCCAAAAAAAAGGCGAAATGCTCGAGTCGGCAGTTTTCCACAGAATGCCGCCACAGGGGAGCCCTTACGCTTGGTTCGAGGACGAGGACAGGGACTTCCACCGAACGCCGCCGCCGGGGAACATTTGCGCCCGCTGCTACGGCGTTGGATTGTTGACGATGCCCATGAACAAAATGGTCTGGGTCTGGCGGTCGGTGATTACGAAGAAAAAGGGACGGTCCACGATCATGGTAAAATTTCTTGCGGGGCGCATTGGCATCGCGAGGGCCGTCACCGTGACCGTCGTTACGGCTGCCGCCTCGGTTCCTTCCTCATCCACGTCCACGTAGCTTTTTTGCTTCACTTCGCTGATACAAACGGGTTTATCGGCCATCAACGAAAAATCCGCATTGCCGGAAAATGCCTGCCGCATTCCCAGGGCCTCGAGCGGCTCATTCAGCGTCACATCATAATCCAATTTGAATTTCGGAAACGCGAGAAACCCTTCATAGAGGGAAAAGCGCGGCAGGATTTTGTCGCGCCACGTTTCGCCTTTGAATTTCTCGAGCAACTGTTGCGGGCTGGAACCGGTTGCGGGCAAAAACAAGATCATTTCCAACCGGTCGCCGACATAGGGCAATTCCACCGCCTGGAAACCATCCCCTTCCTGATAGCTAAAGCTATGGCGCTTGGACATCATCGGCACCTGTTTCACGCTGCCGTCGGGAAAATGAAAATTGCGGGGCAAGGTGAGATTTTTCATAAACTGCTCCTCCCACTTGCCTTTGAAATAGATCGCATTTGCCAGAACGACTTCTGTCGCCGGGGGAAAGGGAAATGAAACGACGCCCTGGATTTTGCCAAAAGTCTTCTTATCCGCCCAGTCGTTGATCATCCGCGCCGAGGACGGGCTGAGAAAATCCACCGGGGCCAGTTCCGCGTCGAAGAATTTTCTGTTGTCGGAAACAAACGCCGGCTTCAGTTGAAAATCGTTTTGGTACCAAATGCCGTTGGCCAAATCCAAGACTACAGCCTTTTGGGAATTCAATGATTGATTCAACGTTTTGCAGTCGGCGTTCAATTCCAGGGGCGCAATGCCGGTGGTATGCAACACCCGCTGCATTTCCGTTTTGGTCTGGCCGGCCGCGCCGTTGGCGACCATCTGCAACGCCGTCGCCGCGCTGAAGGGCGAGATGAAAATATTTTGGCCCGGCTGCCCGCTCACAATTTGGCTCAGTAAATCAAAGGCAAACCCGCTATCGGCATCAGGCAGGACACCCGCCTCCTGCGCCGAAGCAACGATGGCGGGCAAGGCGATGAGGCCGGCAGCCGCGGTGACGAAAAGGCCACGAAGGATAAATTTCATAATGGTTAAAACCAACGCCATTTTCCCGACACCGTCAAGGTGGAAACCAACGGCTTTATTCCAAATGGCCGAGGATCGGATGGCCGGGCGGCGCGAATCTGCGGATTTCGTTCCGAAAGGCGGCTGGAGGGGATTGAAACAAGGGGAACCACATCACCCCCCTGCCCTCCTTGCCATATAAACGCAAATAAACCAGGTTCCCCAGACAGACCTTTTTTACCCGGATTATCTCGGCCCAGCCGAGATGCTGCCGCCCGCCTAAAAAAGAGTGTCCATAGATGCCCGTGGCGCAAATGAACGACGGAAAGAGAAAACTGATGGCCAGGGTAAAAACCAGGGCATAAAGCAGCAATAGCGGAATTGAAAATAAAATGATTTTGGAAGCGATGACCCAATTCAGGTGATAATGATGTTTTGCCAGGATGACGGTCCCGAGGGCAAACCCGAGGACGAGGGCGCCAATCGAGATGAAAATCAGGGGCGGCAGGATGGCCATCCTGAATCGCGCAGCGTCTGAAGGGATTGCGGGAACCGTCACGACTTGATTTTGCGACGGCCATTCATTGGAGTCAATCGCGATGTTAGCCCGATCAAACGCCGCCAAATCGGCGGTGGCGCCGGGCATATTCCTCGAGCGCGGCAATAAACTGAGGTTTGCGGAAATCGGGCCAGAAGGTCGGAGTGATGACGAGTTCCGCGTAGGAAATCTGCCAGAGCAGAAAATTGCTGACGCGCATTTCGCCGCTGGTGCGAATGAGCAGATCGGGGTCGGGAATGTTGCGGGTCCAAAGGTGCTGCGAGATGACCTGTCCGGTGATGTCCGCCGTTTCGAGTTCTCCACGCCGGACTTTCTCGGCGATGGCGCGGACAGCGTCCACGATTTCGATGCGGCTGCCATAGCTCAGCGCCATGACCAGGGTGAGACCGTTGTTCCTGGAAAGGGTGGCAATGGATTTTTTCAGGTGGTCTTGGACGTTATCCGGCAGGCGCCAGATCTGGCCGATGACTTCGAGGCGCACATTGTTTTTGTTCAGCTCGGACGTTTCGGTCTTGAGATAGTGGATGAGATATTTCATCAGCGCGTCCACCTCGTCCTTGGGGCGGTTCCAATTCTCGGCGGAGAAGGCGTAGAGGGTGAGGTATTTAATGCCGAGTTCGCCCGCGGCGCGGATGATGGCGCGGGCGGATTCGGCGCCCTGCCGATGGCCCTCGATGCGGGGCAATCCGCGCTGCTTTGCCCAGCGGCCGTTGCCGTCCATGATGACAGCGACGTGTTGCGGCAGCGAGGCTTTGGCGTCGGCGCTGAGATGCATGGCGGAACTCATTCCACAATAGAATAAGCGGATTGCCGCCAGCCAGCAAGGCGAAGGGAGAACTCAAACGGCGTATAAATGGTGTGATTTGACATGGCGCACGCTGGACAACGGAATCTCGCGGTCGAACGTTATCAGCCGGCCTTGATGTTCAACCACCAATGCGAGCAAATATAAATCGGTGAGCAGCCGCGAGCTGTGGATCCGTCCGAGGTCGAAAATGTTTCCATCACGCAAGGAGATGGTATCAGGCCAGAATTCGTGATCGTTGTTCCGGGCGAATTGTTGAAGCCGGTGGATTAAATCCGCCGGCGGGAATTGCGCCGTTGTGCTGTAATTCGGATTGGACATGATGCGCACCACGCCGTTTTCGGTGAGCGGGCAACTGGCCCAACCGTCCTTGCGGTTCGAAGCCCACCAGACATGGGCGCGTTCATGAAAAACGTGGTCGGGATCCAGCAGCGCAATGATGACATTGACGTCCAACAAGGCGCGCATCTTAAATGCCTTCGTGATCCATCAGGTTCTGAACGTGCTCCAGCGTCACGACTTCCCGCCGGGAAGCGAGTAACGGCACGCCACCGCGCAGGACGACGGATTTTCTTTTATTTTTTAAATCTTTCGCGGCGGGATTGGCAAGCCCCCGGCGCGCCAATGAAGAAATCATTTCTCCCGTCGTGCCGCCTTCGCGCCGCGCCAATTCCCTGGCCGCTTGCAACACGTCCTCTTCAATATCCAAGGTTGTTCTCACGCATCAGATGCTAAAGCATCATCGCATCAAAGTCAATGTGTTGACACAAAAATGGTCTGTGAACGGGCGGGGCCGACGGAAGCGATGAACAATCCAGCGTTGCTCAATTCGGCGATGGCCTTGAGATATGACCGGGCTTTCGGCGGCAATTGTTTCCAGGACCGGGCCTTGTCGGTCGGCGCGCGCCACCCGTCGAATTCAAC
>JASHVW010000186.1 GCA_030044395.1 Verrucomicrobiia bacterium | reverse complement strand
ACGATCACCGGCACTTTGGCCCGCTGGACCACCGGCAAGACGGTGGCCGACAAGGCATAGGTGGCGACATGAAGAAAAATCAAATCAACGTCTTCCCGCCGGAACCGGTGCCCGGCTTCAAAGGCTTTCGACACCGAATCAATCAATCCCAGGTTCACAATTTCAACTCCCGGGCGGGCGAGTTTGTGGTTGACCTGTTCGAGATAAAGATCCAACTGCCTTTTTAGCCATCGAAACTGAGGCCAGTAGGCTTCCAAACCAATACCAAACAGGCCAATGCGACAGGTTTTCACGGGATAAGTATAGCAAGACGGTTTGCTGAGCTTCAACGGCTTTAATGTGGTCTTGAACGAGCAACCGGAAACCGACTCGGGCGGAATCAACGTCACCGGCATTGATGTATCGGTGCCGGGTTCCATTGACGCCCTGCTCGCCACGGCGACGGCTGACCTCACTTCGCTGGGTCTTCCGTCATTAGGCGGGCTGAGTTTGTAATGGTCCTGCCGAAGGCATTTTGCGGAATGTCTCTGCATCGCCGGCACCGTCATACCCGGCGCCGGCGTGCAGTTGAAGTGGCCAGCAAAGGCGAGTCTAATTGGCGGCGATTGCAACATTGGTCGCGTCAATACAATTGGGGAAAATATTGCTGCCAACACTGATCACACCATCGGGGATTTCAATCTTTGGCAATGCACCCCAGTCGGCAAGCGCGTGATCTCCGATATTGGTGATGCTGTCCGAGATTGTGAGTTTCCAATTATGACGGTCTTCAAGGCGCCGGCGTGATGACGCTTTCCGGATAAGATTGGCCGAGCACGCGTTCCAGATTCAGGACAGCCTGTTCGTATTGCCAGCGGGTGTTGAGTTCAAACCGCAAGGTTTCCACCAGTTCCAACTCCGCCGCCGCTACTTGCTCGGGCATGACATTCGGCGTGGCCTTTAACGTCGCCACCGTCTGTCGCATCGTCGTCATCAACGGTGTCATCGTGCTGTCGTTGCGAACGACTTGACCATGCGTGAGGTCCACTTCGTCGAGCGCATCGTGCAATTGCTGGCCAACGAGCCTGAATCCGTTTGTTTCCGAAACACCGGCCAATTCCACCTTTGCCAGCGCCGCGTCCGCGCCATGGTTAATGGTCCATGAAAAAATCGGAATGTCCGCGGCAATCCCAGCCCAATATCCGCCGGAATTTCTGGAGGCATCGTTAATGTATCCGCCTTCAACTTCCTTGACCCACGGCACGCGCTGGTTCCGGACTTCGTGGTAGTAGGATACGGCCGCCACCGCCCGCCAGCGCAATGCCACGAGGTCCCAGCGGGACTCAAATGCGCGGGCATACGCTTCTTCAAAATCCAGGCCTGGTTGTGGCAACGGTGCAAGTAACACCGCGTTTGTTGCCAATGCAAACGATCCCGGGGCAACGTTCAGCAGTGACGCCAGTTGTTGCCGCGCCAATTGATAGTTGTGGCTGGCTTGGTCAAAGTCGTTTTGAAATTGCAGGTATTGACGGCTGGCGGTCATCAAATCGGTCGCCGCGGCCGCGCCTTGTTGGACCTGCGCCTGTGTCGCTTTCAAGACTTCACCGCTCAAGCGGACACGATCGGCTGTAAGTAGAAGGTCATTGGTTAAATAATTGAGTTGCGCGAATAATTGCCGGAGATCGCACCGGACAAGCCAGGTGGCGGCGTTCAAATCCGCCTCCGCCGCGCGATAATCGGCCGTCCGCGCGCTGACTCGCGGCACCATGAGCCAGGGATTGGGAACATAAACGCCCAGGCTGATTCGCGAGTCGTCCAGGTCGCCGTCATCAAGGGTACCCGGGCGGCCGATCGTGCGGCTCTCGGCTTTCGCCATCGGGTCTTTGAGGTCCGTGGCGGCGAGCCGCTCCTCCCGCGCCACTTCCACAGCGGCTTTTAATGTCAGGATGCGCGGGTCGCAGGCCAAAGCCCGGCTCGTGGCATGCTCAAGCGTGAGCGGCACTCCGGGACTCCACGGCGGGTTGGCGACAGTCGGCCATTGCTCGGCCGGGGCAACTGATGCGCAGGGAAGCAGGACGGAGGAAAGCAGATATATCGTTCCGCCAAACCGGCAAATTGACCTGGAGAATCTGAACATAATTCGTTTCACCAATGCAAGTTCAGGCGATAATACAAGTCCGCCCAAAACCTGGATGTTAGCCGGAGCTGAACACTTTCGCCGGGAAGCAATTTTTCCGGTCCGTCAACTTCAAAAACGATCCGTTGCGCGCGAAAGGTTATTCCGCTCTGTTGCGCGGCAGTCGCCGGCCTGACACGAACCGGAATCTCTTCGATATCGGGCGAGACCGCCGTGACACTGACTTTCACCGGAGGCAAGCGAAGCCGAAACGCATAGCCGCGATCACCCACTTTGAACAATCCCTGTCGCAGTTCCGGCAGATAGCCGACGATCATGTGGCTGTCCGAAATGACGCTCACCACGACGTCGCCGGGCTTGGCGGTCGTGCCGGGATAAATGCCGATGGCGGACACGACTCCGTCGCCCGGCGACCGCAAGGTATAACTATCCTTTTCGCGTTGTTTCATTTCGACGGCGTTTTTCAAGATTGCCATTTGCGACTCGAGTTTCTGCGTCATGGCCTGTTTGATGTCGCCGCCGGGGGCAAGCTTCAACCCTTGTTGCAGATCGTCCCGCTCCTTCTGGCGGCTCGCCAAAGTTGTTTCGTTCATTTTTATCAGTTGCCCGCAGGCGGCCACGTCCTTTTCCAGTCCGGCGATATCGGGGCGCAGCGCGTCGTCTTCCACTTCGGTTATCAGTTTATTGGCGAACAGCGCGTCACGCTTGGATTGCATCGTCTTCAACTCGGCCAGCTTCGCGGAATCGCTTTCCAACTGGCCCTTCTCCTGGGTGATCGTGGCGTCGGTGTTCGCGATGTCGTCATCGCTGCTCCGCAGGAGATTCAGCATTTGTCCTTCGTATGCAGCCCAGGAATCCTCCGCGGCAGCCAGCGTCGCTTCGGCTTCCGCCAACTCCGAATCCACGATGGTCGTGTCCATCTGCGCGACAATCTCGCCATTCGTCACGCTGTCGCCGATTTTGACGAAGATCTGTTGGACGCGCGCGGTGGCGACCGGCGAGAGATCGTGCTGCACCGTTTGCGCGGACCCTGCAAGCAAGCCATATTGGGTGCTCCTGATGTAAAACGCCGCCGCGATCGCAGCCACCGCGAGCCACGCCGCCAATGGCCACCGGTCCAGCCAGCGCCGCCACCGAAGCGAAGGATAGTCCCGCAGGCGCGGTTTCGAGTAATGGGTGTCGTCAGCATCTTGCATGTGAACTAAAGCTCAACGGTCGAGCGGTGCAGAAGAAGGTTTGGTTCCGACAGGTCCTTGATTTCGCCCAGGTTGTTGATGATGTCGGACTGATAGGATGGGTCCAGCAGGCGGATGTGGTAGCAATGTTCGATGAGTTCGCCCTGGTGAATTTCCCGCATTGCGACCAAGGAGAACGCGGAACATGTCCGCCGCATGATCTCTTTCACCTTTTCCTCCGAATCTGAATCGGGCGGCAGGACAAACCGTAGCAGTGCTTCATGTTGTCGGCGGGAGGCAAACGGCGACCAGTGCAGCAACAGCACGGCAGAGCAAATTATCAAAGTCCCGAGTATTGCCACCCCATAGACCGCAGCGCCACAGGCGATGCCGATGCCCAGGCACACGAAGAGAAAGGTCAGGTCCCGCGTGTCCCGAACCGGCGTCCGGAACCGCACGATGGCCATAGTGCCCAAAATGCCCAACCCGCGGGCCAGACTATTGCCCACCGCCATGATGATCATGCTGATCACCATGCTCGAAATAATCATGGTATGGACAAATGAACGGGAGTAGGACAGGGACTGAAACGTCCAGCGATAGACCGTGGCGACGACAGTCGCCAGGACGAAAGAGATCAGGAGTGACGCGATGATTTGTTCCGCCCCCAGCCATTGGGTCGGATCATAGACGGTTAAAAAGTTATCCATAAAACAGTTCTATATATCCCGCAGCAGATCAATTTCGTATTCAGGCGTCCACGGCGTGGCGCGAAACATGGATTCGGCCCAGATGGCGTTGCTATATTTGCAGTGCCCCATCCGCCATAGGTTCAGTGTCATCACCATGTCCTTCATCCAGGACGGCACGTCGTGCGAGGTTTTCAATTCCAGGACCACCCCGGAAAAATGCAGCTCCTTGTCATGCCGCCGGGTTTGCATCATCGGATTATCCAAAGCACGCCAGACGCCGCCGGCGCCCCACGAATTCCAGGAGTAGGTCTGTTGATACTGCAACCCGGTGTCGAGAGTCACTCGGGCGTAATGATCAACTTTGCTGATGTAAGATTCGCGGCGATACCGGATTAGCATCAGCGGGCGTGCCCCAATTTGCCTGGCCAGGCGGATAAATTGATAAAAACTGTCTGCCTCTTTGGCCGTGTCAAAGTGGATGCCTTTGATCACGTCGTCGCGAAACAAATGTTCTCCCCATTTATCGAAAGGAATCTGGCACCGCTGTTTAAGGATTGTATAGTGGTCCTTATTCTTGATCTCCAGGAAAACCGGAAAATCTCCGACAGGATCGCCATAAGTACGCACGCGCAATTTGAACCGATCCGCGAGGTCCCACAACTTGGCGTAGTGCAACGTCAACGTCGGCGCATCCAACTGCAAGGTATTGTTGATGTAAGTCGGTGGATCGCCGGAGCAATATGGGTCCAGCTCACAGAACGGCCGTATGCACTCGCGTATTTTGGGAGCCATCTCCTTCGGAATGATGTATTTGGTTTCGTACCGCTTCGTCCGGACCGCTTGAGTTCGTTGCCCGTGATGCCTGTCGGCGGGCGGATACGCCGCTTCAGGCGAAACCGCCGTCAACGGACTTGGATCTGCAATCATAAGTCTTTTGTCATCACATCATCCGCGGCATCTTTCGAGCTGCGGTATCATCACCGGCGTCTTTTGTGGCCGAACGACGCCACTGCCAAAATGCTTTGCGCTGCCGCAATTTCCGGTTGTTGAGGAAGATACTATCCGATTGAAGATTCCAACAAAGCGAATTTTGCCATTCTTTAACCCAAATTTAACAAAAAATTAACCCGGCGCTTCCCCTCCCCAAAACCAGGCCGGGTTCAGGTCGGCCTATCGCAAACATGGAAAGACGAAATTACGATTTTCAACGTGGAACATACTTGTGCGTATCCTTGTGGCAAAAAGTTTTGCCAGGGGAAAGTCTGGCGTTGCGAAACAGCTTGCCAATCCATGCGTTTGGAGGATAATTGTGGGAACAACCAGCACAACTCAATTCGACCCAATGAACAATTGGTCAAATGGGAAATCCAGATTTATGAATTTATTTGATCCCCTTCGTTCACGCAAATGTTGCCTGGTGACAAAACTGATATTGTGGTTTTCAATTGTCCTGCTCGCGCCCGAACTGGCCTTGGCAAGTCTGCCCCCGGGTTGGACCGACCAGGACATCGGTTCGCCGGGGCTGACCGGCTCGGCGGCCTATGACAACGGCCTGTGGACCGTGACCGGCGGCGGCTCGGACATTTGGAACAACGCCGACCAGTTCAATTTCGTCAGCACCAATTTCACCGGGGACGGCACGATGACTGTGCTGGTGACCAGCCTGCAAAACAGCGATCCAAGCTCGGGCTGGTCAAAGGCAGGACTCATGTTCCGCAACGACAGCACGGCTGGTTCGGCGAACGTGAGCATTGTCGCCACGGCGGGCCAGGGAGTCAGCTTCCAATGGCGAAGTTCGGCCGGCGGTTCAAGTTCCAATATCGCGGCCGGCGCCGGAGCCGCGCCGGTCTGGCTGCGGTTGGTTCGTTTAAGCCAGGATTTTACCGGCTATTTCAGCATGGATGGCAGCAACTGGGTGGAGGCCGGCAGCCAGATGGTTTTGATGAATAGCACGGCTCTTGCCGGGCTGGATGTAACCGCCCACAACAACTCCGCGCTGAACACCGCCACGTTCACAAATTTCACCGCCGTCAGCGAGCCTCAGGCGTTTTTTGGCGTTTATCGCCAGCGTTGGACCAATCTTGATTCCAGCGTCGGCGACACCCTGGCCGCGCTGACCAACACGACATACAATCCAAACTGGCCCAACAACCCGTCGGCGGCTTTTACCGATGTTTTTCCCGGCTTTGAAACGGAAGTCAACGACGGCATGGACTACTACGGCCAGCGATTGCGGGCCTTCGTAGTGCCGCCAACGAACGGCAATTACACGTTCTGGATTGCCAGCGACGACACTTCGGAACTGTTGATCAGCACCAACGAAATTCCTGCAGACGAAACACCCATAGCCTGGGTATCAAGCTGGACGAGCTGGCGGGACTTTACGGCCGAGCCTGGCCAGCAATCGTCGCCCGTTTATTTGCAAGGAGGACAGCGATATTATCTGGAAGCCCTGCACCAGCAGGGCAATGGCGGCGACAATTTAACGGTCCAATGGCAGTTGCCGAGCGGCACGATTGAATTGCCTCTGGCCACTGGCAGCGCCGCCGGCACACTGCTCATTCCCTACACCGGCCTGACGAACCCGCCCGGAATTTATTTTCAGCCCCCCACCAACACGACGGCTGTTGAGAACAACAGCGCCGCGATTTCGTTGCTGGTGACCAATCAAGCAAGTGTCAGTTACCAATGGCGATTGAGCGGCACCAACCTGCCCGGCGCCAACTCGTCCGTGCTGACCCTCAGCAACTTGAGTTTGAGCTGGAACGGCGACATTTTTGCCTGCGTCGTCTCCAACGCGGCCGGCGCCGTCACCAGCGCCCCTGCCCTGTTGACGGTCCTTCGCGACACCAATCCGCCGATCGTTTTGCAAGCCGAGGATCTCGACCCCACCAACGTGCAGATCCTCTATTCCAAAGTGGTCCAGGCGGCGAGCGCGACGAACGTCGCGAATTACGTCTTTACCAACGGTCTGGCAATAACGGGCGCAGCGCTCGATTCCGACAATCAAACGGTAGTGTTGACCACCGCGCCGCTGACTTACGGCAGCAACTATTGCATCGTGATCAACGGCGTGTACGACCGGGCCTCGACACCGAATGTAATTGCGACAAACACGACCGTAACGTTTCAGGCGTTGCCCTTCGTGCCGCTGGATTTCGGCAATCCCCCGGAAGCTTCCGTTGTCACGGTTGTGAGCAATGGTTTCGACATAACTGCCATTGGCGCGGCTTTTGGCGGCATTTCGGATCAGGGCAATTTTTCATATCAGCTTGTCACCAGCAATTTTGACGTGGCGGTGCGCGTGGCCGACCTGGGTTTGTCCGACACTTTTGCCCAAGCCGGTTTGATGGCACGTGAAGCCCTGACCGCCAACAGCCCGTTCGCGGCCGCTTTCACCACGCCGACGATGAACGGCTCTTTTTTTGAATGGCGAAATCCAGCGGGAAGCGTCGCGAATACGGCCGGGAACTTTCCTGCGAATTATCCGAATACCTGGCTGCGGCTCCAGCGCGTGGGCGACACCTTCAACGGCTATGCGAGCTACGACGGCCAAACGTGGACGTTGCTGGGCAGCGATGCCATTTCGATGCCCAATCAAATCTATCTGGGTTACTCCGTCAGCAGCCACAACACGAACCAGGTGACCACTGCGCAATTTGGCAACATCATCAATCTCACCAACGCTGTCGTTGGCCTGCAAGTCAACCCCCACGATGTGATCGGGCCGAGCAGCCGGATGACGCCAATTGTCTTTTCCGAAATAATGTGGAAACC
>JASHVW010000185.1 GCA_030044395.1 Verrucomicrobiia bacterium | reverse complement strand
GTGTTTCTTGGCGACGTTTTTGATGACGTATTTGTAAATCATCATCCAATCTGCGGCGGTGACGAGGGTGTTAAAGCGATAATCAATTTCTGCCTGGCCGCCGGTGGCAACTTCGTGGTGCTGGCGTTCGATCTTGACGCCGAGCTGCTCCATGATGAGGCACATCTCGGTGCGGATGTCCTGCTGGGTATCCTGGGGTGCGACCGGAAAATAACCCTCCTTGTGACGGATTTTGTTGCCGAGATTCGGCTCACAGCAACTGCCCTTGGCGGTGTTCCATATGGCTTCCTCGGAATCAACGGAGTAAAACGTGCCGTTGCATTTGGAATCGAACTGGACGCTGTCGAAGATGAAAAATTCGGCTTCGGGGCCGAACACGGCGGTATCGGCGATGCCAGTGCTTTTCAAATAAGCTTCGGCGCGCTGGGCGATACCGCGCGGGTCGCGATTATAAGGTTCCCTGGTGCCGGTTTCCGAAATGGTGCAGGTCAGTGACAACGTCGCTTCGGCCATGAAGGGGTCAATGAAGGCCGTTTCGGGGTCGGGCATAGCGAGCATGTCGGAGGCCTCGATGGATTTCCAACCGCGAATGGACGAACCGTCGAAGCCGAGTCCGTCGGAGAAGCTTTCCTCGCTGAATTCGGCGATGGGGATGGTGAAGTGTTGCCAGGTGCCGAAGGTGTCCACGAATTTAATGTCCACCATTTTAGCGCCGGCTTTTTTTGCCATTTCAATAACGCTCTTGGGAGTTGCCATAGGTATTGTCGAGTTTAGGTATGTGTGTGTTTTGTTTTTTGTGTTGTGGAATTCAGATGAATTGCCTGTTTGGCTTGTTTACGGCGCGGCCAAACGTTTAAGCGCGCCGGTTCGGGATTCTGCCATCAAAATACAACGCGTCCAGAAATAGTTATTCACAGCGCGGGAAAAGCAAAAACGGCGCGGACGAACATGCCGGGCGTCCGCGCCGTTCCCCAGCTCCTCCTGGCGGGCAAACCGCGCGCCATTTTTCTCCACGATATTCCGATAAACCACGCGTGACGCGCCATAGCCGAACGCAGGCGGGTGGGGGCGGTCCCGCCACGAATATTCTGGTCCATGTTTCGCCATTTCAGTTTAGATGTCGTGTCTGTTGAAAAGCGGGCGCGTTCAACGGCACAAGTGCGTGATTGAGCCTGCGTGCGAGCAATTGAGCAGGACAAGTGCCATACAGATAAAACAATGCGACTGGCGGCGAGCAATTGAATTTCCGGCCATAAAATAAAGGGTTTTATCATATCACCGGCCATTTCACCGGCTTCGACCACGCCCGAACCGATGTTGTATTTTAATCGCGCTGCTCAGTTAAAGGCAGGAGGAAAACAGGCGAGAGGAATGCCGATTGGCGAAGCTGCCATTGGAGCGCGGGTCTGTGACCTGCGGCTGCTTCGCCAAGGCGGAAGACATATCGAGAAACGCGCCGCGTTGAAAGACGTGGGCGTTGCTGCGGGTCACAGACCCGCGCTCCAAAAGAAAAACGGCGGGCAACTTCCGTTGCCCGCCGTGTAATTGGCTCAAAAAGCCGGCTTAGCTGTGATAACCCTCTTCGCCGTGTTCGTTAATGTCGAGGCCCTGGATTTCCACTTCCTCGCTCGGACGCAGACCCACCAGCGCTTTGGTGATGTAAGCGCAGACGATGGTGCCGGGGATGAACAACAGGAGCGAAACTCCGACTGTTTTCAACTGCTCCCACAATTGGGGCTGGAAGATGTGGTCGGTTACCGTCTTGCTCAAGTATGTGGCGAGGTTCGGGTTTGCCTCCTGGCGTGCAAACATGCCCGTCATGATGGCGCCGCACATACCGCCGATGCCGTGAACGCTCCAGGCATCGAGTGCGTCGTCCATGCCGAGCCAGCCCTTGATCTTATAGCAGAAGAACCAGGGGATGGTGCCGGAAGCGATACCGATCCATACCGCTCCGGAGGGCAACACGTAACCGCAAGCCGGGGTGATGAGAACCAGGCCGGCGACGGCGCCGGAGCAGAATCCCAGCACGCTGGGCTTGCCTTTGACGATCCATTCCCACATCGGCCAGACAAATGAGCCGACGGCGGTGGCGATGGTCGTCGTGGTGAAGGCGTTGGCCGCAATCACGTCACCCGCCACGGCACTGCCGGAATTGAATCCGTACCAGCCGACCCAGAGCATGGAAGCTCCGATATAAGTGAGGACGATGCTATGCGGCGTAAAGTTGTCCTTCCCGAATCCAAGGCGTTTACCGAGGATGATACACAAAACCAAGCCGGACCAACCGGACGACATATGCACGACCGTGCCGCCGGCGAAGTCCAATCCTTTGATTTTGGAATCCGGGTTCCAACATCCGTTCATGATCCCGTTGACGCCCCAGACCATGTGGCCCTGGGTATTGTAAACGAACAGGATCCAAAGTGTCATAAACACCAGAACGGCTTTGAATTTCATGCGTTCAGCGATGGACCCCACGATGAGCGCGGGGGTGATGATGGCGAACATCAATTGGAACATCGCATAAACGTTTTCTGAAACCCAGTAGGAATATCCCGGGTTGGGCGCGGAAGTAACGTTCTTGAACATCCAACATACGGCGGGATTACCCATGATGCCTGGAATCCAGTCATGTCCGGCCTCGCCTGCGGTCTTGACCATGCCCCAAACATTGACGGCCCCCGTGGTCGCCTGCCCATGCAGACCGCCGCTGCCGCCGAAAATCATACCGTAGCTGCAAATGATCCACAGAATCGTGGTCAAGCCGGTGATGAGGAAGCATTGCGCGAGTACGGAGAGGACGTTCTTCTTGCGGACGAGACCGCCATAGAAGAGCGCCAAGCCGGGCAGCGTCATGAACAACACCAGCGCGGTGCTGGCGAGCAACCAGGCGTTATGACCTGCGCCGGGGAAGGATACATACCTGCCGGTGCTGTTCACCAGGTTGGTATTGATGATGGACGAGGCGAGGCCAAAGTTCACCGTATAGTTGCCGTTGGTATCCGTGTACGGGGCCGTGGGATCGGAGTTTTGGAAATAGGCCTCGACGGATTCCAGGCGTTGTTCCACCGTTGGCGCATTGGTGGTCCAGGCAGGGGGCGGCGCGTTGGTGGACGCCATGGCGGGCATGTTGGTGGACGACATCGTATTGGTCTGCGCGAGCAACGATGTTACGCCCGCCACGGTGGTTGCAATTAAAGCGAGTGTAATTAGAATTCGTTTCATGGTTTTATTTTTTGGGTTCAAGTTGGTTTGGGACTTAAACGGCGGATTCGCCTTTCTCCTCAGTGCGGATGCGCACGGCTTGTTCGACGGATGAGACAAAGACCTTGCCATCCCCGATTTTTCCGGTCTTGGCCGATTTGATGATCGCCGCGACGGCGGCGTCCGTATGGGTGTCGCCGACGACCAATTCGATTTTTATCTTGGGCAGGAAATCCACCGTATATTCGCTGCCGCGATAGATTTCGGTATGGCCCTTCTGGCGGCCAAACCCCTTTACCTCGCTTACGGTCATACCTTCGATGCCGATTTCGCTAAGGGCGTCCTTCACTTCTTCGAGCTTGAACGGTTTAATGATCGCTTCAATTTTCTTCATAGTTTTTTTGATGTAATTTAACCGCGTATTGGCCTGTCAATTCGCGTTGCAGGCGGCTTTAGCAATGCCAATGCCAAGTGAAGGACTGGTCCGCGCCGTTTGTTGAATCGCCCTTTATTTGCAATGGTTTATGCCCCACTGAAAGATTCCGCAGGTCCCGCCGACGAAGCCGCCCCTGTTTTCTTTTGTGCAGCAAAGGAAATTTTAACCACCTTGAAATGCCAGCCATTTTTGGCATTTTAATGGCACGTGTTCATTACATCGCTATCCGGCTACTTTCGAAAACTTCCGCGGGGGACTCGCACAATTCTGCAAACTTGCATTTATGGCGTCGTGGGGGGGTTGGCGGTGGTGGCGTTCCAGTTGCTGATTACTGTGCTCTATAACGCAACGCTGGCGCGGATGGCTGGGCAGCCGCCCTGGGCGTTTTTAGCCGGCAGCTTCTGCGTAATGGTGGGCACCGCGCTGGTGGCGGGATATCTCTTGCACGCGTTTTGCAAAGAAGCGGCAGGCAGCGGCATTCCGCAGGCCAAGGCGGCATTTTGGAAGGACTTTGGCGTGATTCCCTTGAACGCCGTTTGGGTGAAATTTTTAGCCGGGATTCTGAGCATTGGCGGCGGCAGCAGCCTGGGACGCGAGGGCCCCAGCATCCATATTGCGAGCGGATTGGCCTCGACGCTGTCGGGCTGGACGGGCGAGGCAAAACAGAACCGGCGGCAGGCGACCGCAGCCGGCGCGGCGATTGGACTGGCCGCGGCCTTCAACACGCCGATTGCCGCCGTGACGTTCGTGCTGGAGGAAATCATCCAGGACTTAAACAGCAGTCTGCTGGGCAGCGTCTTGCTGGCTTCGGTCATTGGCGCGCTGATTGTCCACGGCATTGTCGGCGAGCAGCCCGCGTTTTCCATACATAATTTCCAGTCGCCGACGTGGCGTGCCTATTTTCTGACGCCGGTGGCGGCGGCACTGGCCAGTTTCGCCGGGGTTTTCTTTCAGAAGACGACAATGGACCTGCGCAAGCAGCAGATGCGGCAGGGTAAAGTTCCCGCCTGGCTGAAACCCGGGATCGGCGCGGCCCTAGCGTGGGGCATCGCTACGACGGTATTTTTCCTAACCCACCATCTGGGGGTATTCAGCCTCGGCTATGGCGATTTGACCGCCGGGTTGAATCACCAACTGACCTGGCAAATTGCGGGCATATTACTGGTGGCGAAATTAATCGCCACGGTGTTGTGCTACGGCTACGGCGGCTGCGGCGGGATTTTTTCACCGACGCTCTTTTTCGGAGGCATGAGCGGACTGTTGCTGGCGGGTTTATTTGGGCTGATCATGCCGATGAGTTCCGAGGACTCGCTTACGCTGGCGGTGGTGGGGATGAGCGCCTGCCTGGGGGCGGTGGTGCGCGCGCCGGTCACGGGCATTCTGATTGTATTTGAAATGACCCACGAATTTGCGCTCGTGCCCGCTCTGATGATCGGCGCGCTCATCAGCCAGGCCGTCGCCCGCCGGATGACCCGCAAAAATTTTTACGACGCCGTTCTGGAGCAGGACGGCTATAAGCTGGAAAAATTGCTTCCACCGCGCGATTTGCAGAGCTGGCAAAAGCTGCCCGTCTCGGCCATAGCAAATTTCCAGCCGGTGGTTCTCGAAAACCTGGACCCCGTCCATGTGGAACAGTTCCTGAAGAAGTATTCGTTCGCATGTTTCCCGGTGATGCAGGAAGGAAAGTTGGCGGGAATTGTCTCACGCGCGGAATTGTCGGAGGCAATTGCCCAGAGGCGCGCGCCCAAACTTGCGCCCATCGCGAGATGCGAACCGCGCCAGACCATCCGCGAATTGCAAACGCTGCTGCTCGAGTCGCCCACCGGCACCGCGCTCGTATGCGACCCGTCTGACGGCAAACTCCTGGGGATTGTCACGCTGCACGATTTATTGCGTTCGCAAATGAATGCCGCGCAGAGCGCGATTTGAACCCGCTCATGGAATCAGAGAATCAGCCATTGCATTGAACAGGCCGGTTTCGTTTACTTGGGCATGACTCCCAATCGCAGAACTTTCCTCAAACAAATGAGCCTCGGCGCAGCCGGAATTGGCATGATGTCTGGCCTGCAGGAATCTCTGATGGCGCAGGAAACGGTCCGGCGGCATCTCCCGCGCAGTACGCCGGAAGAGCAAGGCGTCTCTTCGGCTCTGCTGCTGGCTTTTCTGGATGCCGTGGGCAGGAGCCAGCATGAATTTCACAGTTTCATGATGGTCCGCCACGGCCAGGTGATCGCCGAGGGTTGGTGGCAACCCTATGCCCCGAACCTGAATCACATGCTCTATTCGTTGAGCAAAAGTTTCACATCCACCGCCATCGGCTTTGCCGTCAGCGAAGGCCGATTGACCGTAAACGACCCAGTGATTTCCTTTTTCCCGAATCAATTGCCCGCCACAGTCAGCGAGAATCTCGCCGCCTTGCGTGTACGGCATTTGTTGACGATGTCGGCCGGTCACGACAAGGATTCAAGCCATGACATCCAGGCGACGGACGATTGGGTGAGGAATTTCCTGGCCTATCCCATTGTCCATCCTCCCGGCAGCGTGTTTTTGTATAACAGCGGTGAATCGTATATGCTTTCGGCAATCGTCCAAAAAGTCACCGGCCGGCGCACCCTTGATTATCTGCGTCCGCGGCTGTTTGCACCGCTCGACATTACCGGAATGGCCTGGGAAACCTGCCCGCGCGGCATCAACACCGGCGGCTGGGGTTTGGCGGTCCCCACCGAAGCCCTCGCCAAGTTCGGATTGTTTTACCAGCAGAAAGGGATGTGGAACGGTCAACAACTGTTGCCCGTGGCCTGGGTCGAGGAGGCGACTACCTTCAAAATCCAGCAACCCCCTTCACCCGGCCAGACTTTGGCGGACGCCAAAAAAAACAGCGAATGGCACCAGGGCTATTGCTATCAATTCTGGCGCACGCGGCATAACGCCTTCCGTGGCGACGGGGCCATGGGCCAATACGCCATCGTTATGCCGGACCAGGATGCCGTCATTTGCGTCACCGGCGAAAGCGGGGATATGGCCGGGGAATTTGAATTGTTCTGGCAATACCTGCTGCCTGCGATGAAAGATGGTCCATTGCCACCGGACAAAGAGTCACACGAGCAGTTGAAGCAAGCGCTCGCATCCCTGGCGCTGCTGCCGCCGAAATCGCAACCGACATCGCCGATTGCCGGACAGATTTCCGGAAAAGAATTCCGGATCGAGAGCGATCCGAACGTCCAAAGCATCTCATTCAAATTCCATGGGGGGACATGCCGATTCACATTGACGGACGGCCGAGGGCGGCATTCGATCGTCTGCGGGATTGAACGATGGGTTGATGGAAAATCGGACATGCCGGGAACGCCGCCGAAACTCAGCCTCGGCCCGTTGGCCCCCATTCAAAAAGTAGCTGCGAGCGGCACCTGGCTCGACGCCCGGACCTTCCAGATGACCTGGCATTTTTACGAGACCCCGCATCATGACACGGTGACCTGCCGCTTCGACGGCAACCGGGTGCATGTTGAATTCTTGAACAGCATCACGGAGAAGAAAAACCCGGTCCATCCAGAGACGCGGGAGCCGTTGAACGGGGAAATCGTTGCCTGACTTCATCCGGTGGGAGGGCGGAAACCCGCGCCATGCCGCCCCTGACGGGGCTGGGAAGTTTTATTGGTTCCACCTACAAATATATCGCGCCTGGCGCTTAAAATGGTGGGGACATCGCGCCCTGTCCGCCGTAGCTTCTGAGCGAAGGCGGATGCGATGTCCCCGCTCGCGCAGAGCGGGCGGAACGAACGTTCATTGATCATGCAAGAAAGTTGCGCCGCTGGATGCGGCGCGCCATCCCTACCAGGAACAGTGCGTGGACGCGCCCTGAATTCGGGCAACCGAGGGTTTTAACTTTCACTTCACCGGCGATTCGTGTTTCATCTTGCCGTTTCGATATGCCCAAGCGCACCGACATTCATAGCGTCCTCATCATCGGCGCCGGTCCCATTATCATCGGCCAGGCGTGCGAGTTCGATTATTCCGGCACGCAGGCGTGCAAGGCGCTGAAAGAGGAGGGCTACCGCGTCATTCTCATCAACTCGAATCCGGCCACGAT
>JASHVW010000184.1 GCA_030044395.1 Verrucomicrobiia bacterium | reverse complement strand
TTCCCTTGAATGGTCTCAATCAGTTCCCGAATCCGCTGCGCGTCGGCTTTCCGATGGCCGTGGCTGGCCAACGGGTCCGTGCCGCCGCTCGATTCAATCAAAATGTCCGACCAAATTATTCCCGTCTTGATATGGACTGACGCGACTTTGCTGATGCTGATGCTGATTTCGTCCTTGCTGAACCAGGAGCGCTTGTGACGGACAACCGCCTTGTCCGTCACTTCGATGACGGTTGGAAAAAGAAAATTTCCACGCGTCCAGCGGCTGGCCTGAAATGTCTCCGATGCCATGGGCGGAATTTAACCCGCCAATCGCCCCAGGCAAGCGCAATCAAATCCGCTTCTCGTCGGCGTCAATGAAGTCCACAAAATTTTTGATGTCCGCCCGCCCGCCCATCCCCGCCTGTTCCTTACGCATTTGCAACCTCGCCGCCGCCTCGGGGTCCCCGGGGCGCGGGCGGTTCAGTGTGTCCTGCCAATGCGCCTCCTTTTCAGCCGCGGATTTTTTGACATTGTCGCGCACCCAATCACAGACCTGGCCGTCGGTGATGGACCTTTTCACCACGTCAATCATTTGCTCATGCGTGACCCCGGCGGCCTTTAGCCAGAAACCGTCAAAGCCTGTGCCGAGATTTCCGGTGTAGTCGGAATGCAGTTTGCCCGCCAAATGCAGGCGGATCTTGTCAATGTAGCGCGGCAGATGGTGCCAACCCTCCATCGTCTCGCGCGGGCTGCGGGGATAAATGATGTCGCTCATGGCCGGATGATAATTCAGTCTTTCTAAATTGTCACCACGAGTAATGCGCCGTGTACGTTACAGCCTTTTCCACATCCGGCTGCACCTGAACGCGAAATTCAATCGTCTGCGCGTCGGTTTTTGTAAAGTCATCCGAATGGGCGGTGATTTCCCAATTGTTCCAGCGATATAAATGTTCCACGACGCGGATTCCCACCGGCTCCTTTTTGTGATTGCGCAATTTGATTTCGAAGGACTCTTCCGCCTGGTGATTGTTTGAGTCCACGTGAAAATTTGTCCGCCGGCGCTCGCCGACGAGGTCAAACGCGTTGCCGGTGGTCACGCGAATCGTTTCATCCGCGGGCGTGTGGTCAATCTCGTCTTCGCCGACAAACTCCAATTGTCCATCACTGTCGCGGCGATAAAACCGCAGCCTGCCTCTGGGGAGGGCCATGCCCAGATGATTCGTTTTCGAGTTCACAAACTCCCGCATGACACGGATTTTTCCGTTTGATTGCGTGCCGTAATCGGGATTTTCCCGGATGGTTTCAGGGTCCCACCCACCGTATTGCGACAAATCCGCGCCGTCATAGACGTAAATCGTTTTGGATTGGACGCCTTCGGCATGGACAAATTCCACCTGCTTGGTTTCGCGATCGCGAAGCGTGGTCGGCCGTTCAAGCGTATAAAGATGGTATTCGTCAAAGGCCTTCTCGGAAACGGGCGGAATGAAGGCAGCGCCTCCAATCGCTAAAGTTTCAGCTTGTCTCATAAATGTTGGGCTCGGCGGCTGCACGCGGTTCACCTCCCCGGCCATCAACTTGATTTTGGCGTTTTCAAATGTCTTTCCGCTTTGATTGTCCAGCGTGACCCAGCCGACCAAATCCACCGTATCGCCGGTTTCGGGCGAAACCAGGTTGTAATCCGCTTTCCACGTGAACCCCCCCGTGATGTAACTGATTTCCGCGTCAAACCGGCCGGCATCGTCCGATTGAATGAGCCAGTTCAACGTCGGCTTGAGAATCGTGTCGTCGCCCAGGTCGGGGAACAGGGGCTTGCCGGGCAAATCAAACTGCATCTTGCCGTCCACTTCGATGATGGGCTGGCCGCCCTCCGACGCCATCGTCATTTGCGCCTGCTGGTATTCGTCACCGAAACTGTCCATGGCCGAATAATGCGGCACATAACCGCTGCGAATGATTTTGCCCTGGACGATTTTGTCTTGGGAAATTTCGAAACCAATCGTTTTGCCTTCAAAGAGCGACAATAACAAGTCCTGCGATACCGGGTCGTTGCGGTAATTCTGTTCGAGAATATCCACCGCATGCTGGCCGGTCGGGTCGCGCAAAATCACCGAATCCGGCTCGACGTGGGCGGTTGCCCCCGAATAACTCACGTCGTTGACGCCGGCCTTCAGATCGAGCGGCACCGTGTCGCGCACAACGGCAAAATCCTGGTTATAGATGGTAAGCGCCGGCTGCGCGGAACACCCCAACGAAACGATGGAAAGAAGTAAAACCGAAATCAGTTTCATAATTTTTTTCTATTTGATGGTTGTCATGATATTCGCACTACATTTGGATAGACGGGAATTCACGGAAAATACTTCTAAAATTTTTTGAAAAGCGCATTTTTAATGAATGCGGCAATTTGATTTTGACGTGGCAATTGTCGGCGGCGGCAGCGCCGGTTATGCGGCGGCGCGGACCGCGGCTGCGGCCCATTTGAAAACGGCCGTCATCGAGGGCGGTCAGGAAGTCGGCGGCTTGTGCATCTTGCGTGGGTGCATGCCCACCAAAGCGTTGCTTTATATGGCCGAGGTCGCGCATCTGGTGAAAAATTCAACGCCATTCGGCATTCA
>JASHVW010000183.1 GCA_030044395.1 Verrucomicrobiia bacterium | reverse complement strand
TGCTATTGATTTTGATTTTTCTGGGATTGGCGTGGTGTCTCTTGAAAGTTGAAGAGCTGGCGCGCGAAACTCCGCCGCGGCACAATCGCCTGGTGGCCTTGGTCGTATTAGCCGGGGCCATGGTTGCCGTGGGCGCGTTAACGCGATACTCCTTCGGATGGCTGATTGTTCCCGTCGTTTTCTTTCTGATACTCTTCAGCGGACCGCGTCGGGTGACGCATGCGTTGGCGGCGTTCGGCGTCTTTGTGATCATTCTGACCCCGTGGCTGGCCCGCAATTACCTTATCAGCGGCACTCTGTTCGGCACGGCCGGATTCTCGGCGATGGAAGGAACAGCATTGTATCCCGGATACACATTGCCGCGCTCGATCCATCCGGGTTTTTACGGGTTTATCCCGAAGCCGTACCTGGCGAAATTGGCCGGCAACCTGCGGGGCATTCTGTCGAATGAGCTGCCGACGCTGGGCGGCAGTTGGGCAAGCGTGTTTTTTCTAGCGGGGCTGATGCTTCAATTCCGGAAAATTTCCGCGCAGCGAATGCGCTACTTTCTGTTGATGTGCCTGGGTGTGATGGTTTTGACGCAGGCGCTGGGCCGGACACCGCTTTCGGACGAATCGCCGACGGTAAACTCGGAAAATCTTCTGGTTCTCCTGGCGCCATTGATTTTCATTTACGGCGCGAGTTTCTTTTTTACGCTGCTGGAGCAGATCCAACTGCCGGCATTGGAATTGCGGTATCCGATTGTGGGCGGCTTCGTGGTTTTGTCGTGTCTGCCGATGATTTTTACGCTGCTGCCACCGAAAGCCAACCCCGTAATGTATCCTCCGTATTTTCCGCCGGACATCCAGCAGATCTCCCGCTGGATGCGACCGGATGAATTGATGATGAGCGACGTGCCGTGGGCGGTGGCGTGGTATGGCGACCGTGATTGTGTGTGGCTCTCGCTCAACGCGGACAATGATTTTTACGCCATCAACGACAATATCAAGACGGTGAGCGCGCTGTATCTGACGCCGGTGACGATGGACGGGAAATTTCTCACCGATTGGAAGCTCACGCCGCCTGACAGTTGGGGTAACTTTATCATCCAATCCGTGTTGTTGAATCAACCGTCCAGTTTTCCGCTGCATGACGCGCCGACCGGTTACGCCAACGACCGGCTGTTCCTGACGGATTTTCCGCGCTGGAAAATCAATAGATAAATCAAACCGCCGCACGCCGCAGGCGGTCGGTTATTCCCGACCATTCCGGCAAATCCGGCGGCGATTCAACAATGATAATTTCGGCGCCGGCCTCGTCGCAGCGATGGAGTTCGGCATATAGGGCGCGCGCGAACGCCTCGGCGTCATGGGGAATGACGCTCACGCCGGCGAAGTGCTTGTCCGCGGGAATTTTGGTGTGCGCGATGATGTGGCAACGGGCCGCGGGCAAACGGCAATTGCCCAGATGGCGTTGCAATTCCCCGTCGTCCCGCCATTCCAATAACACCAATTTTGCCCTCGGCGAATAGTGTTTCTTCAGCATGCCTGGGCTGCGCAATTCCGAACTTTGAAGCCCGGAATCCGAAGTCTGAATGCCCCCGCAAACCGCGGCGAGGGATTCGGCGCGAATCATTCCCGGTCGCAAGATTCGAGGCGGGGAGGCGACGAGGTCCAAAACGGTGGACTCGATGCCGACTTGCGCCTGGCCGCCGTCCACAATCAACGGCACCTTGCCGCCGAGTTGGCGGCGGACGTGACCGGCGTTGGTGGGTGAAAGGCGGTTCGACAAGTTCGCGCTCGGCGCGGCCAGCGGAAAATCGCACGCGCGAATCACCGCCTGGATGAACGGGTGTGACGGCCACCGGACGCCGATCGTGGCGCCGCCGGCGGCAACCAGGGGCGGGACGGCGTCCGCGCGCGGCAACACGAGAGTCAATGGTCCCGGCCAAAACGCCCTCGCCAGCCGTTCGGCGGCCGAAGGAAAATGTTTCACGCAACGGCCGGCCAATTCGACGCTCGCGACGTGAACGATGATGGGATTGTTTGCGGGACGTCCTTTGATTTGGAAAATTTTTGCGACGGCCATTTCGTCCAGCGCATTGGCCGCCAGCCCGTAGACGGTTTCGGTGGGCAGGGCAACAGGCTCGCCCGCGCGAATCAATTCCGCAGCCCGCTGAACGGCCCTCTGGAAAAGGGCCGGGGTATGCGTCGGCAGAATTTCAGTTTTCATCGGAATTATCGCGCCGGTCGTAATGAGAATCAACGAAGGTCAATTCCCGGAAGTTGCGCGCGAGTCATTCATAGCGCAAAGCTTCGATGGGATCGAGCTTGGACGCTTTCCAGGCGGGGTAGAAACCGGAAATAATGCCGATAAGGCCGCTGGAAAGGGAGGCGATGACAATCCAGACAACGGGGGTGAGAGTGGGCCAATGGGTCAGGGAGGCGACCAGTTTTGAAACGCCGATGCCACCCACGATGCCGATGGCGCCGCCGATGAGACTCAGGGTGACGGCTTCGATGAGAAACTGGATTAGAATGTCGCCGCCCCTGGCGCCGACGGCCATGCGGATGCCGATTTCACGGGTGCGCTCGGTGACGCTTACGAGCATGATGTTCATTATGCCGATGCCGCCAACAACGAGGGAGACGGCCGCCACGCCTGCGAGGAGGACGCCCATGACACTGGCCGTCGTGGTGGCCGCCTGAGCGATGTCCTGCTGGCTGCGCACGACAAAGTCGCGGCTGCCATCGGCCTTGAGGTTATGGCGTTGGATGAGGAGCGAGGTAATTTCCTGTTGAACGATGGGCATGGCCGCCTGGGAGACCGCCTGCACCAAAATGACATCCAACCAGTCTTCCCGGTCAATCCGCTTCAACTCGGTTGTGAAAGGGACAATCACCACATCGTCCTGGTCCTGTCCCAACGGCGATAGACCTTTCGAGGTCAACAGGCCGATAATCTGGCAGGGCACATCGCCAACGCGGATCATCTGGCCGAGAGGGTCCTGGTCGAGGAACAACTGGTCGGCGACGGTTTTGCCGATGACGCAAACCTTGGCGGCGGTGCGGACCTGGGTATTGTCGAACATTTCGCCTTCCGCGAGGGACCACTGGCGGATTTGGAGGTATTCCGGAGATTCGCCCTGGATGTGGGTGTTCCAATTTTGGTTACCGGCGATGACCTGGACGCGGGTGCTGTTTTCCGGGCTGACGGCGACGACCCCCGGGAGTTCGTCTTGAATGGCGAGGGCATCGTCGAGTTGGAGGCTGTGCCAATTGCCCCATCCCAGGCGCGCCCCGCTGGAACTGAAAGAACCGGGGAAAACCAGCAGCATATTTTCGCCGAGCGCGGCAATTTGAGCCTCGACCTGCGACTTGGCGCCGTTGGTGATGCTGACGGAGGCAATGACGGCGCCGACGCCGATGATCATGCCAAGCATGGTGAGCAAAGTGCGCATTTTATTTCGTCGCAGGGCGCGGCCGGCGATTTTGAATGAAGCAAAGATTCTCATCGTCAATTCACGCCAGTTTAACGGCCTGCTGGGCCTGGCGAAGCTCGAGCAACTCATCGTCGGCGTACAACCGATCAAGAACCGGTTGATCGGTGATGACCTTGCCGTCGCGCAAAATCACCATGCGTTTGGTGTAGCGAGCGATGTCGAGTTCGTGCGTCACCATGATGATGGTAATACCCTGGTCGTTTAATTTTTGGAACACGCCCATGATTTCGATGCTGGTCTGGCTGTCGAGGTTCCCGGTCGGCTCATCGGCGAGGAGAAGGGAGGGCTGGTTCACCAGGGCGCGGGCGATGGCGACGCGTTGTTGCTGGCCGCCCGAGAGCTGGTTCGGATGATGATCGGCGCGGGCGGCGAGGCCGACGAGCTCCAAAGAGCGGGTGGCGCGCTCCTGATGTTCGCGGGCGGAAAGGCGTCCGTGATGATAGAGCATCGGCATTTCGACGTTTTCGAGGGCGGTGGTACGGGAAAGCAAATTGAAGCCCTGAAAAACGAAGCCGATTTTTTCATTGCGAATATCCGCCAGGGCATCGCGATCCAGCGTGGAAACGTCAATGCCATCGAGGCGGTAATGCCCGCTCGTTGGCCGGTCGAGGCAGCCGATCATGTTCATCAAGGTGGATTTGCCCGAGCCACTCGAGCCCATGATGGCCACAAATTCGCCGGGTTGAATATCCAGCGTTACGCCCTGAACGGCATGAACATCCACCTCGCCGCTTTGATAGACTTTGCGGATGGCTTCGAGTTGAATGACCGGCTTCATTTTCGCAATGCCACGGCTGGGCGCTAGAACCTGCGTTGCATCCCGAAAGGATTGCCCGGTCCGTTATCTTGGGACAAGCCCGGGATCTTCAACGCGATCACGACGTTATCGCCTTCCTTCAAACCCGACAGCACTTCGACATTAATGTTGTCGGTGATTCCGGTTTGGATTTGGACCGGCTTGAGTTTGGGATCGCCATCGGTCTGGTTCCAGACATAGACGAGGTGGGTCAGAGCCGGTGCGGCGTGTCCATGACCCGGTTGGCCGCCGGCCCGACCCGGCGCATTGGTTTGTTCGTCCGATGGATGAAAACGGAGGGCCGAATTCGGTATCTCGAGGACGTTACTGCGGCGCGCCACGATGATGGAGACATTGGCGGTCATGCCTGGCATGAGGCTGTAATCGGAATTCGTCACGGCGATCACGGTGTCGTATGTGACGACATTGTTGACGGTGGTGGGGGAATTCCGCACCTGCGCCACCGAGCCATAAAAAGTGCGATTGGGATAGGCATCCACGGTAAAGGCGACAAGCTGGCCGTCCTTGACGCCGCCGATATCCGCTTCATCCACGGACGCGTCAATTTGCATTTTCGTCAGATCGTTCGCGATTTGGAAAAGGGTGGGGGTATTGAAGCTGGAGGCGACAGTCTGGCCGACGTCCACGTCGCGGGCGATGACGATGCCATCCACCGGCGACCGGATTTTGCAGTAACTGAGGTTGGCCTGGGCATCGTCGAGCACAGCTTGTTTGATTTGGACGGTTGCCGCCGCTTCATCGCGGGTGGCCACCTGGGTGTCGTAATCGGAGTCGGAAATGAGTTTGTTAGTGAACAATTCGGCGTCACGTTTGGCCTCGACTTGCTGAAGTTCCAGATCGGCCTTGGCGTTCGCCAAGTCGGCCTTGGCCTGTTCGACGGCCGCCTGGTAGGTGGAAGGATCAATTTCGGCGATGACCTGGTTTGATTTGACCATCGAATTATAATCCACGTAAAGCCTGTCAATGATGCCCGAGACCTGGCTGCCCACGGTAACGTTGACGACGGGATTCAGCGTGCCGGTGGCGGTCACGAGATTAGTGAGGTCGCCCCGCATGACCTGGACAGTCTGGTATTGCGGGGCATCATCCTTCCTCCGCACAGAGATCCACACGGCGCCGCCAATCAATGCCGCCACCAGGGCCAGGGCCAAGGCCCATTTCAATCCGCCACTCTTTCGTTTATCAGGCATAAATTCAACCAGTCACTCTATCAGACTGTTATTTAAACGGACACGTTACCAAAACTTCGTTCGTTGTTCACGCACTTTTATTGGCGCCGGCGGAACAATTGGCCTCGACGGAAACCTTCCGCACCTTAAACTTTCGCGTGCTCGAAAAATGGATCGAACAGCTTAAAGCCGGACGCGCCCTGGAAGAAACTGGAGGGCGCCAAGCTGTTGAACTTTTGGCCGACGAAAGCGTTCCCGTCGAACTCAAGGCTGATTTTCTGGCGGCGTTGGCGCAAAAGGGTGAAACGCCGGAGGAAATCACCATCTTCGCCCGCGCACTGTGCGACAAGGCGATTCAACCGCCGCTCGATCCCCAAACGCGTTCACGCGAAATTCTCGACGTCGTCGGCACGGGTGGCGACCGGCTGGGCACTTTTAACATCTCCACCGCCGCGGCCATCATTTGCGCCTCCGCCGGGGTCACGGTAGCCAAACACGGCAACCGGGCCGTGACCTCGCAAAGCGGCAGCGCCGATGTGCTGGATGCACTCGGCATTCCCATTCATTTGACCCCATCGGACGCCGCGCGTTCATTACGCGAGCAGCAATTCGCGTTCTTCTTTGCGCCGGATTATCACCCGGCGTTTAAACACATCACCCCCGCGCGAAAGCTCTGCGCCGAACGCTGCGGGCGGACGATTTTCAATCTGCTCGGCCCTTTGCTGAATCCGGCGCGGCCGTCGGTGATGCTGGCTGGGGTGCCGCGGCCGGAATTTTGCGAGCCGATCGCCCGCGTTCTGCAATCGCTGGGCGTTCGCCGCGCGATGGTGGTTTGCGGGGAGGTTCCAGGCGTCGGCTTTTTGGACGAACTGTCGCCGTTGGGGGAAAACACGATCGCTGAATTTTACCAGGAACGCGCCCTGGCGGTGTCCACGACGATGCCCGAACAATATCACTTGCAACCGGCAGCGCTCGCCGATTTGCTCGGCGGCGACAAGGCGGCGAACGCCAAAATCATCCGCGATGTCTTTTCCGGCGCGGAGCGTGGACCCAAGCGGGACGCGGTATTGCTCAATGCCGCGGCGGCATTATTTGTGGCTGGAAAAGTCAGATCGCAGGCGGAGGGATGGGACCTGGCGATCCGGATTGTTGACAGCGGCAAGGCGGGTGCGAAACTGGTTGAACTCTCGGGTAAATTGGTGGCCTAGAAAGAGTTGCCTTTTTGAGATTTCCGTCGCCACGCCTGGAGAAATGGCTAGTTTTTTAACGGGCTTTCTCTACAGTCCCCCCCCTTTGAAAATACTTAAAGAATCAGTCGCGCAGCTTTTTACAACACTCTTTGTCATTGCCGGTATCGGTTCCGTGGCGATGGCGGACGACGAAGTAACCGCCACGAATATTTGGACGTCTCAAAATTCACGCTTTGGGGTTTTTAACGCGCTGGACCATCGCAGCGGCTACTTTCTGGACTCTTTTCCGGAACCGCTTTTGGTGGAAGAGACGACGGCCGAGGCCGAGGGCGAGCTCGAGGTGAATTCCCTTCACACGGAAGCTGCCGGACAACAAAGCGACATTGTCGGGGCGGAGTTTGAAAAAAGCGTTGGCGTCGTCACCTTTGAGATTGGATTGCAGTATCAGCGCTTTTCAGATTTGGACGATCCGTCACAGGGCATCAGCGATATTGATTTGGGCGTTCGCTGTCCATTCTATCAGTATGTGTCGTCGGACGGGTTGTTGGATGACACGATCGGCGGAGCGCTCGAATCCAGCATCCCTGTCAATACGGCCCTGAGCAAAAATGTGGAATTGGAGCTGGCGGTTTTCGACGACCTGAAGCTTGGGAATCACTTTACGATCCAGTCGGTCCTTGATTATTCGGCGCTGATAGGCGGCGGTGAAGACGGCGGCGCGCAGAGTTTTGAGTACGGATTTGATTTCGCCTACACGCTGCCGCATGAGGAATTTCCGATACCGGGGGTTCTGTCTTTTTCTCCGATGTTTGAGTTGAATGGAGAGCTGGGATTAAACGAGGACGAGGCCGGCCAGAACAGCGTGCTTGGCAGCATGGGCTTTCGCATCGGATTCAGGCCGTTGGGAGACACGGAACCGAGCATTGGTGTGGGCTATGTATTTCCGATGGACGCCGCGGCGCGCGAGGAAGTCCACTGGGGCATTGTCGGCAGCCTGATCCTGGAATTTTAACAACTTATTCCGTTTCTTCCTTCGTTTCAGGCAGTGGTTGTGCGCCCTCATCCGCGGAAGCGTAATACAAGCCAAGATTGTGCTGAGCAGTTTTATCGCCCTGGCGCGCGGCCCGGATGAACCATTTGACGGCTTCCTGCTGGTTTTTTTCAACGCCGCGGCCAGTTTGGTAGCAAAGGCCCAAATTACATTGTGCCGGTGCCAGTTCCTGTTCGGCTGCCGCCTTATACCACAGGACGGCTTCCTTGAAATCCTGCGCCACGACCTGTCCTTGCTCATAAAAGACACCGAGATTGAACTGTGCTGCCGGATAGCCGCGTTCGGCTGATTCGCGATACCATTTGACGGCTTCGACGTAATTTTGCGGCACACCCTGGCCGGTCTCGTAAAGTACGCCCAGATTGAATTGCGCAGCCGGGTCACCCTGCTCCGCTGCCTCGCGCAACCATTTGGCCGCCTCGCCGAATTCCTGCGGTACACCGGCGCCGTTCAAATAGCAGACGCCCAGATAGCATTGCGCTACAGGGTCGCCCTGGTCCGCCGCGCGCCGGAACCACTTGACGGCTTCCTGGTAATCCTGCGGCACACCCTGGCCGTTTTGATAACATACACCCATATAACATTGCGCCTGCGCATCGCCTTGTTCGGCGGCAGCGCGCATCGCTTCAAACGATTCCCATGTGCGGCGATTGGACATTCCTAAATCTAGCCTCGCAGAAGAATAAATTCCTTCGGCGCAATTTCAAGCGGCGATTTCGGTTAATTTCACTTTCGCAATGCGGATTTGCCTGTTACAAGACCTCATGGCTGCAAAACTGAATATCGGCTTTCTGGGCGCGGGCAAAATGGCCACGGCTCTGGCCAAAGGCTTCGTCCGCGCCGAAATTGTCCTTCCGCGGGAAATCATTGCCGGCGACCCCCATGAGGTGGCGCGCAAGCATTTCGCCGCTGAACTGGGCTCGAAGGTCGCCACCACCAATCGCGAGGTTGCGCGGTTCGCCAGGGTCCTCATATTGGCGACCAAGCCGGACCAGGCGCCGGCGGCACTGGCCGAAATTCGCGCGATTTTTTCGGAAGACCATTTGCTCATCTCGATCGCCGCCGGCATCTCGAACGCCCGGTTGGAAGGCGCGCTGCCTTTGGGCGCGCGTGTGATTCGGGTGATGCCCAACACGCCGGCGCTGGTCGGCGCCGGGGCCTCGGCGTTTGCGCCCGGGACAAATGCCACGGCGGCCGACGGGGCGATTGCGGCGAAACTATTGTCGGCAGTCGGCGCGGTCTTTCAAGTGAAGGAAAGTTTGCTGGACGCCGTCACGGGCCTTAGCGGCAGCGGACCGGCATATGTCTATCAGTTCATTGAGGCGCTAAGCGACGGGGGCGTGGCCTCCGGCTTGCCGCGAGACGTCGCCACGCGACTGGCGGCGCAGACAGTTTTGGGCGCGGCAAAAATGGTGTTGGAAACCGGCCAGCATCCCGGTGCGCTCAAGGACCAGGTGACCAGCCCCGGCGGAACGACGATCGAAGGCCTGCACGAGCTGGAAAAGGGCCAATTGCGTGCGACAGTAATGAACGCGGTGCGAGCAGCGACGGAGAAATCAAAAAAGCTCGGGCAGGGTTGATCGGGGCAAACATGGAAAATGAATCTTAAAGCGCCGACCGAAAACCAGGCGCGAATCATTTGGTTCGCGCTGACGGCGTTGGCCGTGGCGGCCATCGCCTGCATAGGGGTGGGTGTGATTTGGGGCATCGGCGAATTTCTCAACTTATTAAGTCCCGTCCTTTGGCCGCTGGCAATCGCCGCCATCCTCGCGTACTTGCTGGATCCTCCAGTCAACTGGCTTGAACATCATAAAATCCGGCGTCCGTTGGCGATTATCATCGTTTTCATATTAATGGTTTGCATCGTGGGCGGGGTGCTGGCAAGCGTCATTCCCCAACTGATTCAGGAGACGAACAAGTTGGTGTCAAGAGTCCCGCGATTCACCCAGCATGCACAACAACAAATCGAAAAATGGGCTGGCGCCGGGCCGGAACCGGACACGAATTCCACCCCGGCGGATATCCATGGTTCGAACCGCGAACAGCGACCGGAGACAAGTTCGCAAAACACATCGGCAACCAATGCGCCAACGGCTGAAACGACTCAAATTCACAAGCAGATTATTACGTCGGCCAAAAGCTGGCTGCAGGAGATCATCCCCAAAGTTGGCGATTGGACACTCAATCTTCTGAGTAAAGCCACGTCTCTTGTGGATGTGGCTGTGGCGCTGATATTGATTCCGATATGCACCTTCTATTTTCTCGAGGAAAAGAGGGAAATTAAGAAGAATTGGACGAACTATCTGCCCATCCGCAATTCGCGCATCAAGGATGAAACGATTTTCATCGTTCAGGCAATTAATCAATATTTGATTGCCTTCTTTCGCGGACAGGTGATTGTGGCGCTCATCAGCGGCACCCTCTATACGATTGGCTTGCTTGCGCTGGGATTGGACTATGCCTTTTTGGTCGGGTTCCTTGCGGTGCTTCTGGTGATGGTTCCGGTCGTGGGGGCGGCAATTCTGTGCATCCTCACCCTCATCCTCACGGCAGTGCAATTCGGGGATTGGCTCCATCCGATGATTGTGCTGATGCTCTTCATCGTGGTGCAAACGCTTGAGAGCTTTCTATATTCGCCGCGCATCATGGGAAATCGGGTGGGTCTGCATCCGCTCATGGTGATCATCGCCCTGATGGTTGGCGTCACGCTCCTCGGCGGGGTGCTGGGAGGCCTACTGGCGATCCCACTGGCCGCCGCGTTGCGCGTGATTCTCGTCCGTTACATCTGGAAAAAGGACGCAAAGCCGATTTAGAGCGGTTGAAAAGAAACTGCGCTGCTTTGAAGGCTGCCGGATGACAGTCGCAAAAAATGGCGTAAGATGTCCCTGTTAATCGAGAGGCGATGAGACCACTGTTCGTCAGGCAGCCACTAAAACATGGTCTGATGCATGGGCATCTTCTGCATCTGGCGATCTTTTCTCTTGTGTTGATTTGCCGTCCGGCAGCCGCGGGAAACTTTTTTGCCGGCACATCTCCCGCCAATGTTCCATGGCCCGGCGGCATCGTGCCTTATGAATTCACAAATACGCTCACCGCCGCTGAAACCAATACCTACCTCAACACACTTGGGGAATTATGCCGGGGAATATCTCACGGCTACCGCGACTTCCGCGGGGGGCAACACCAGCGAGTTCAGCCCTGACGTATTGGCCACCAACGCCCCGGTGACTTCGGCATTTCTTACTGGAAATCTTGTGTCGAACGCGAATGGATTCAGCTTTTCGGCCATCCTGCAAACCAACTTCAGCTATCGCATCCAAAGCGCC
>JASHVW010000182.1 GCA_030044395.1 Verrucomicrobiia bacterium | reverse complement strand
AGACGCGAACGGTCACGGGAAGCGCCTCGGCGGGCAAAAACTGGCTTTGGTCGAGGGAAATCTCGACGCTGACCACCTGCGCCGAACTTTGCGCGGGCGCGCGGACAAATGCGGCAAGCGCAAAAATTACTACGATGGCGAAAAACTGCTTCATTTAAGGATGGACAGGTTACGCCCTCCGGCGTTCGAGGCAAATGGAAAATGCGGCCCTTTGTCGGCCTAGCGGCCCATTCGGATTTTGCATTTCCTTTTGCATCCTGCGGCTTCTTTGATATGATTGTACCAACCGTGAAGCACTGGATTTCCATCGCGGTGATTCTCTGGGCTGCCTCGCTGGAGGCGACGCAAGTGGGACTGATAAAAATTGACGGCGCCATCGGCCCAGCCACGGCTAATTATATTTCCCGCGCCCTCAACGTTGCCGCGGACCGGAACGACCAGTGCCTGATCATTCAACTGGACACCCCTGGCGGCTTGGCCGCCTCCATGAACGACATCGTCGAAGACTTTTATTCATCGCAAGTCCCCACCGTTGTGTACGTCTCGCCGGAAGGCGCGATGGCCGGCAGCGCGGGCTGCTACATCACCCTGGCGGCGGACATCGCGGTCATGGCGCCGCATACGACGATCGGCGCGGCGCATCCGGTGGACATGGGCGATGAGGGAGAAAGCACCAACAGCATCATGATGGAAAAGATGGAAAACGCCTACACCGAGGTGATGCAAACCATTGCGGAAAAACGCCATCGAAATGTCGAATGGGCAAAATCCTCCGTCCGGGAAAGCCAGGCCATTACTTCAGAAGAGGCGCTGAAAATGAATGTAATTGACTTGATCGCAACAAACGTCCCGGATTTACTGCAAAAACTGAATGGGCGAAAGGTTGGGGACAAGACGCTTGCGACTGCCGGCGCGGAAGTGGTGGCAATTCCAATGACCGCCGGCGAGAAATTCTTCCAGATGTTCTGGCAGCCGGAGGTGATGATGCTGCTTATGCTTATCGCGATTTATGGCATCATTGCGGAATTGAGCCATCCCGGCGCCATTCTTCCGGGTGTTGCAGGCGTCCTGGCCGTCATCCTGCTGCTTTACATGTCAGCCACATTGCCGCTGGACACTGCGGGAGTGGTGTTGATTATTTTTGCCGTGGCGCTTTTTGTGACAGACATTTATGCGCCGACGCACGGGGTATTGACCGGCGGCGGCATCATCGCGTTTTTTCTGGGCGTATTGATGCTGTTCAAGCACGAGCCGATGGTGTATCATCTGCCCATGACGTGGGCGATTTCAGCAACGCTCGTCACCGCGGCGTTTTTTGTGTTCTTCGCCGGCAAAGGCATCCGCGCCCAATTTTTGCCCAAGCACGCCGGCGCGGAAACCATGATTGGCAAAACCGTTGCGGCAAGATCGCGCATTGACTCCCTCGGGGGACAGGTTTTTATCGAAGGCGAACTGTGGAACGCCGTCAGCGAAATGCCCGTTGATGCCGGACAAAATGTTGAAGTCACTGGCATTGAAGGACTGACTTTGAAAGTAAAACCAAAAACAAGCTGAAACAAGCTGAAATCAACAACCTAAAAAAACCATGGACGACTCCATTCTACATCTCCTCGGCGGCGCGATGGCGCTCTTGATTCCCCTCATCATTGTGGCGGTTTTCATTCTGTCTTCCGCCATTAAAATTTTGCGAGAGTATGAGCGCGGCGTGATTTTCCGGCTCGGCAAACTCATCGCCGCCAAGGGGCCGGGGGTGATTTTTTTGATCCCGATTGTGGACCGGATTGTCCGGATGGACTTGCGCGTGGTAACGATTGACGTGCCCAAGCAGGAGATCATGACGCGCGACAACGTCCCGGCGACGGTGGATGCGGTGATTTATTTTCGGGTGGTTGATCCGAATGCGGCGGTGGTGAAGGTGGAAAATTACTGGAAGGCGACGTCGCTGATCGCGCAGACGACGTTGCGGAGTGTCCTCGGACAGTCCGCGCTGGATGAGTTGCTTTCGCAACGCGACGTCATCAATCAGAAGTTGCAGGAGATCATTGATCACCAGACCGAGCCGTGGGGCATTAAAGTGACCGCCGTGGAAATCAAGGACGTGTCGTTGCCGGACAGCATGAAACGGGCGATGGCCAAGCAGGCCGAAGCCGAACGTGAGCGCCGGGCGAAGATTGTGAATGCCGAGGGCGAATTCCAGGCTGCGGAAAAGATGGCCCAAGCCGCCGCCGTCCTGGCCAAAGAGCCGATGGCGCTGCAATTGCGGTATCTGCAAACGATGCGTGAGATGGCGAGCGAACATAACACGACGACGTTCCTGCCGCTGCCGATCGATTTGCTAGGGCCGCTATTGAGGAAATAATCATTTCAGCGCGGCGCCCCGATAAACCTTCACGTTCGAGCCATCGGCGAGAAAAGCCGAAGCCGGCGGACTTTCGAAAAGTTCGCAAAAGGCTTTTCCGTATAAATCGGCGACGTCGCAATGAACATCCGCCTCCTGCGTCTCCCAAACGCTCCAGCGAGGGTGCTCGACGAGATATTCCCTGGTTGAGCCATCGCGTTGCGCCGCATAACCCCAGTAATGTTCGGTGATGAACTCCGGCAACGAGCCGGCGTCCGGCAGTTGCGCCTTGCCGCGGGGAACGACCTTTAGAAAGTTTTCGGAGCGATTAAATTGCCAGCCGTAGGAAACGGACGTGATGGCCGCGAGGTCTTTTTTAATTTGATGCGTCATGGGCAGCGCGACGTAATTTTCGTTGTAGAATGTCCGCGCGACAAAGGCAACGGCTCTTCGCGGGACGATTTCCTTGACGAAGACGACGCCGCGCCGCCAACCATCGGCTGCGTTACGCCGGACATAAAACCGCAAATTAACTTCTTCAAAATTCCGGTGAAACGGAACAGGAATCCCTCTAACGCGAGTGTCGCGAAACAGGAACCCGACGAGGCTGACAAAGGTCCGGCCGTTCCAAAAATCGAGTTCGGTTCCGGTGGGAACCAAAGACGCGAGCGATGCCGGAGTGATTTCATAATTGAGCATGGCCAGATAACGCCATTCGGCGGTCAGAAACGGTTTCGGCCGGTCGGATTTTGTTGCGTTCAACGCCGGCATCCTATTTAAATATCATCCAGCAATCAGCCCTCAAATTGATTTTGTTTCATGCCGCCTCGCGGCGACAAGGATTGCGAATGAGAATTCTTTCAGACATTGCGTTGGTGGCACTGGTCGTGGCCGGAGTCTGGTGGATGAGCGGCTTTGACTCGAGGTTGACGGGGGATAACAACCGGGGTGATTTCATCCGGCGACTTTCCCGTTGCGTCGCCACGGTCCTGCTTTTGGCTTTTCTGCTGCTTTTGCCCGGCGCGGCGGCATCGGTGCCAGCCGTTCTCGCCATTGGCGCCTTGATGACCCTCCTGTGGGCGGGCTGCCTGGCTGAAATAATTTGGCGCGGTTTTCATCATTTGACGGGACTTGGCAGCAGCCGCGGTGAATTCGGCACCGATGAAACTGCGGACAATCTGGAACGGGTTGCCAGCCTGCTCCGGGAAGGACGGCGCAAGGAGGCGGTACGCCTGGCGCAATGGCTCAAGGCCTCGGGCGAAGGCAATGTCCCGGCACTCGACGTGTTGCTGGACCGCGCGGGTATTCCCCAGGAGCGTGTCGAAATGCCAGCGCCGCTGGCTGAAGCACATCGCCTGCGCACGGAGGGGAAATTCGCGGAAGCGGAAACCATTTTGAAATCGTTGCTGGCGGAAAATCCCGCCCGTGTGGATGCAGCGCTGATGTTGATGCGAATCTACACGCAGGATTTCGGCCGAAGCGACAAGGCTGCGGAAATTCTTCGGGCTTTGACAAAGCAACCGCATGTTTCTTCGGCCTGCATTGAATATGCGGCCCGTTCGATTGACGAATGGGGACAAAAGAAAACCGAACCAACAGCCGTGGCCCTGCCCGAATCGGTAGATGAGCTGCTCGCCGCCGGTCATCCGGGGACAGCGATTGAAATCCTGGAAAAGGACATCAAAGCGAATCCGGATGACTTCGAAATGAACCTTAAATTGGCCGAAGTCTATGGACGGAATTGCAGCGACGTCCGCGGCGCCGAGAAGATAATCGAACGAGTCGAAAACAATCCGAAGTTCACATTGGAACAGATTCAGTTGGCAAGAAGGAAGCTTCAGGAATGGCGGGCGGCGACAGGGTTAATGTCGTGAAGACGACGGTGCGGACGCCGGCAAGGCACAAGCCGGATTGCCCATAGAGCGCAAGAAGGGGTTGCGGGGTTGACACTGAGGGCGTTGCCCCCGGCCAGGACAGTCCGGCGCCTTCGGCGTGCCGGCTTTTTTGGACGAAGACCCAATAAAAGTTGCGGGAGTGACCCATTAATTTCGTTCGACAATGGCCAACCGCCAATTGAGAATGATAGCGTGCCTCTTTACGAATATGAGTTATGCGAAGGCGAGTGCAAAATTTGCGGCGGCAAGTTCACTTTAAACCGCCCGCTGTCCGCGCCGCCGCTGGAAAAGTGTCCTGCTTGCAAAAAGCCGGTCCGTAAAATCATTTCCAGCTTCAGTACGCCGCATAAGCTCAAGCCGGTGTCGTTTTCGGACGCTAAAAAGGCCGGATTTACCGTGCTGAAGAAAATCCGCAAAGGCGAATATGAGAAACAGTGAGGATTTATCTTTGAATTCAATTTTGA
>JASHVW010000181.1 GCA_030044395.1 Verrucomicrobiia bacterium | reverse complement strand
TTCACGCGGTTGTAGAGGCCGTATGGAGAAATACCGATGGAGCATGTCGGCGCTCCCTGCAAGGCCACCGTTTGGGGGAATTGCAAGGTTTTTGACATCCCCTGGAAATGGACGCCCATCTTGTTTCGCTCATAAATGGCGGTTATCTTCGGTCCCGGGATGGTATAGATATCCCGAATGTTAAATGCAGCGGACTTCGGCATTTTTTCCCTCCATCAATTATTGGATTCAATTGGCTGATGCGCTTAACACTTGCCTCCGAAAGCAAACGCCTTTTTTTTCACCGGCTTTTTCACGGCATCCTTCACGGGAGGTGGAATAGCCGGTGTCGAAAGGTTCTTCTCCGCGCTCAAATCAATCGGCATCTTCGTCGTTGGACAAGCCTTGATCGCCCCAAACAGCAGGTTCGCCGATGCGCGGATTGAATCAGGCGATCCTGAGAAGTTGCAGACCACGGCATCGGCTTCGGTCGTTGTGCCTTTGCGGTACGGGAAATTCGTCACCACCACCACCGTCTTGCCCGCCTTCTTCAACGCCTTCACGAGGTGTTCATTGTTGCCCCTCTTTTCAATGCGGGCGTAATAGTTCGTCATCACCACCAAATCCGCTTCATTGGCCAATTCCAGCGCCTCTTCCACGTCCTCATCCGTGGCGTGAAACGCCGTATCGTCGAGGATCAGATTAATTGAATGCGCCGACATCTGCTCGCAGAACATGTGCGGGTGGCTGTAAAGGTCCTTGCCGAGAAACGGATAGGGAATGAGCTGCTCGATGACGTGGATCTTCCTGTCTTTCTTAAGCGGCAACAGTTTCCTGTCGTCGCGGACGACGAGGAGGGCTTTCCGCGCCACCTCCACCGAAAATTCAATGTTCTTCGGGTCGCGGACAATCGCCGCAGTCTTCTTCGGATCCATGTTGCCGGCATTCTCAAACAGCCCCTGGTCATGCTTCATCACCAGAAGCCGTCGGACGGCCTCGTTCACGCGCTCTTCAGAAAGCATTCCTCGTTCGACCGCGGTCTTGATGCCGAACAGACACTGTGCGCGGGACTCGTCGTCTGCCTTGAGCAGAATGGTGTCCACGCCGGCCTTGATGGCCATTGCGCAGGCCAGCGGCAGCGGCCACTTTTTCAAAATGGCCGCCATCCCGATCGCGTCTGAAACCACCACGCCCTTGAATCCCATCTCGCCCCTCAACAAGTCCGTCAGGATTTTTTTCGACAGCGTCGCGGGATATTCCTTGTCGAACGCCGGGAAAATGGTGTGCGCCGTCATCAACGCCTTCGCGCCGGCGTCAATGCCCGCCTGGAACGTGACCAATTCAACCTCGCGCATGCGTTTCAGGTCGCCGCGGCAAACGTCCAGCACATCATGCGCGTCGGTGGCCGAATCGCCGCGCCCGGCGAAGTGCTTGACCGTGGCAACAACGTTCGCGTCCTGGTAGCCGCGCACGGTGGCCTCCACGTATCGGGCGCAAACCTTCGGGTCATCGCCAAATGAACGCACGCCGATTTCCGGGTTCAGCGGGTTGATATTCACATCGCAAACCGGATGATAGAATTGCGTGACGCCGATGGCCGCCATCTGTTTGCCGAGGAGATTGGCGACTTGATAGGCCAAATCAAGGTCACCGATGGCGGTCATTCCCATCGGCGGCGGAAATTGCAAAACGTGGCCCGCGGAGTAGTCGTTTTTAAAATCGCCTTCCATGTCAATCGTCACATGCAAGGGAACGCCGGAAGGACGGTTCATCGCAATTTCCTGCATCTTGTTGAGGGCGACCGTCAACTCCTCCGGCGTCACGCTTACGCCGTAGTTGTGATCGTCGAAGTAGGTATGCGCGATGTCGAAATAATCCTTCGGTTTTTTGAAGTTGGGGTCCACCTGGGAACGCCCCCAATAAAGGTTCTTGCAGGTCTCCAAGGCGTATGGCTCCAGGCAAAGACCGCCGGCGTGCAGTTTGGTGATCTGTTCAATGCCCGACGGCGTGGGAATGGCGCCGCGCCAGGTAAAGGTGAGAAGCTGGCCGCATTTTTCCAGCAGAGACATTTTCGCCAATTTCGCCTCGACAAATGAATCCTTCTCGTTCGACATAATTGCAGTGAGGTTTTAGGAGTTGAATTTTATGATTGCTTCATGCGCGATCTAAACGCTGTCCGTTACACGGTGTGAAATGGAATGTCCCCTTTCAATTCAATTTACATGGAGAATTCTACAACCCCCCGGACCGACTGCAGCCGTTTTGTCAAGGGAGGAAACATTCAGAGTCACCTTCGAGCGCGAAACATTTGGACGTTGCTGCGGCTGACCGAGCCGCGCTCCGGAGCACCGGCAGCAGAAGTGCCGCCCTTAGTGATTGCCACCGGTAAACGCGTTGACGCCGAAGGCAACCATGCCGATAACGAAAACCGCCAAACAAAGCATGGCTCCAACGGCAACGATATCGCCCGCCAGGATCGCACAGGAAAGCAGAAACACTGAACAGGTGCGCGCCACGCCGGTAATCTCCGGATGCCAGCAGCTCCGATACAGAATGAAAAAAGTCAGAAGCACCGGGACCGTTGCATAAACCAGCCATTCTTCCCACCAGACCCGAAGCTCCGAAACGACCCCGCTGGCCGCCCCATAAAAAAATATCAATGAAATCAGACAGGTCAATGAAGCCACGCCCATGATCCAAGGCACAGGCGAACGCGTCTCCGGCATTTGTTCAGTTTCATTCATTCCGCGTTACATAATAGACACCGACCGACCGATTTTTGTATATCCGGCCGGCAAAATTTTCTCCCGGACTTCTTGCTGGAACATCAACCTGCTTTTCCGGTTTGTCCAGAAGATCCAGCGTTACCCGGAATCCGCCAGCGCAGAGCTTACTTTGGCGGAAGACTTTGGAGCAACCGATGGCGCCTGGGAACCGGGCATTGTTGCGGCTCATCGAGCCGCGCCCGAGTTTCACCACCTCGCTCCGCGAATCGCCAAAACGACAGCGACCAATCCAATAACCGCATCGGCCACGACAGCCGGCCAGATTTTTTGGACAGCGCAAGCCGTCCCAAACAGCAAAATGCCGCCCAGCCAGATTCCAAGCGGAAGGAAATCCGGCGTGGAACTTGAACGCGGCTTTTTGTTGATCAATAACGGCGTGACGAATGCCAGGATTAACACCGCGACGAGCGCCCAACTTAAAAAATCCACCAATGGCGCGCCCAACCACGTGAGCGGCAGCGCGGTTGGCTCCCAAAACCAGTAATGCTTCGCGCGCGTGGCAAAAGGCTCGAAGGCAAAGTCGAAAACCGCGGTGAGAGCTGCCGCCAGCCCAATGAGCCGGAAGCCGTAAGCTTTGGTCTTGCGCCACGGACGCAGAATCAGCCGCGCCACGCCGCGCGAGTTCAGGATGGCGACGGGCCAGATCAGCGGCACCGCCCAGGGCAGCAAATTAAAAAGTTTCGTGCCCGCCTTTTGCGCGTAAATCACCGCGCCGAATGGGATGCCGGTTCGGGCGTCCAGAGCGGAAACGCCGCCGCCCGCCAGCGCCACGACAATGGCGGCAAATAGCACATTAAAAAATGGTAATTGCCGCGCGAGCGCGGCAACGGCGCCGACGAGGGCCGCCACCAGCAGCAACGTTTCCAGCCAACTGATGTCCGCCAACGCCAAACTCTTGGTGACCGCCAGCGCCAAAACCCCTGCGAAAAACAAAGCCGCCGCCCAATATGCCGCCCCTTTCATTTTTTCGCCAATGGCGGGAGCAGGTTTATCGCGAGATGGCATGGGCGGACGCATGAATGCTCCAAAAATATGATTTTGGCGACGGCGGCGCAGTAATTTTTATTTGGGAATTGCCTTGTCTCTTCCGGACGAATTTGTTTTGCTCGCGCGGTTCGGATATTTCATGACAATTGAAGAAGCCATTGTGCTGGTGAAGACGTGCGCGAAGAAAATGGATTCGCGTTACGGCAAAGTTGTTTTCGATGAATGGGCCATTGTTTCTTTGGCCGAAAACAAGGCGCGGGTTCTCGCCTATCTCGGGCCGCGTAACGACGATTTCTTGAAAAATTTCGCGGCGGACATTGGTGGGCTCCGCAAGGAATTGCACGACGCGCAGTATGGGGTGGGCGATTTTGCCTTCGAACGGCACGGCGTGGGCACCGGTTTCGAAGCCTTCATGGTCATGGGCTTTGGCATTTACCTGATTTGCAACAACACCCGCGAGAGTATGGATGGGATTGCTAAAAATCCGCGTTGGTTGGATGCTCAAGTGCCATTTGCAGAATTGAGCGACAAGGTCCGGCCAAACCCCCTGGCCATTTCATGGGGCGACACACAAGTGGCGAAAAAAACTCCGTAGCGCCGGAGCGCGGGGTCTGCGACCTGCAGCAATTTCCTCAAGTGATGAAGCAGTAGAGTTACCTTCGAGCAGAAATATTCGGGTATTGCTGCGGCTCACAGAGCCGCGCTCCGGGTCATCCCAACAACCCTTTCCAGAGAAAAAATCCGTAGGCTGCGACGAGAAGCCAGCCGAAAAATTTGGGAAGTTGGCCGAAAACCGTGACAAAAAAAAGATGCAGCAACGTCGCGCCCAGTAGAATGAACATCCCCGTCTGGAAAAATGCCGGCAGGACCATGGTGTGATACATCGTATAAACGCCCAGACAGAAGGGAATGGAGATATGGCAATCGCCGACCTGAGACGTATAAACCGTTTCCGGCTGTCCCTTCCATCCGTAATAAACCGCCAGCATGGCATTGGGCAGCACCATCAACCAGCCCGTCAGCCAGCCCAGATGCCTGGCACTGATGAAACCGATGTGGCGGTTTTGAATCCAGGCCACCAGCCAATCGGTGCTCACGTAAATGCCATAGGCGCCAACCGCCAACAGCACGATGTCCAGCGGCAGCAACCAGCCGATTAGCGATTTTCCCTGGCGCACGTCGGATTTCATCACCTCAAAAACGTGGAAGCATTGCCAGAACAGAAAAAGGCCGATGAGCACCAGACCGTCGTTGAAGTTGAGGTTTCCTTTGCGTCCAAGCGCCCAAACCGCTCCGGTGAAAAATAAAATCGCCACCAGTGTAAGCAATAGCGAGAGCCGGTTGAGTTTCTGTGCCTTTTCCGCGCCGGGCCTTCTCCTTGCAGCGTTCTTCCCCTTCGACGGCAGGATTTTTATCCCCCAAATGATTGCCGGCAGGCCAAGCACGAGGGTCATGTCCGTGACGTTGTTGACCAGGTTATTGGTCATCACATCCGCGCCGCTGCCGTCGTTGATGCCGAGGATGAAGGCAAAAATCAAGTTGCCCATGCCGGAGCAGTATGGCATCACCAGCGTGCCAAGCACCGTCCCTTCGAAGCCTCGGGCGCTCATGACTTCAAGCCGCCAAATCATCAGAAACGATGCCGCCACAAACAGGGCAACAAACAACCAAGGCGCCCAGGGCCCCCGGGCCTCAATCCAATGGATGAACGGGTCTGCCATGGCCGGAGCTTAATTCGTTCCCGCCAGTTCTTCCTCAAAATCCACAATTTCTTTGATCTGCACCAAAAACCAACGGTCAATCTTCGTCAGGTTGAAAATCTCCTCAACCGTGAACCCAGCCCGGAACGCGTGCCGGATGAAGAAAATCCGCTCGGCATTGGGCACGCTTAATTTGCGGCTGATGATATCACGCGGCAGGATGTCGCGATCGCCATAGACTTCAGTTCCGATGCGCCAGGATTTGCCGTCGCCGCCCAAACCACTGCGGCCTATCTCCAGTGACCGCAGGCACTTTTGCAGGCTCTCCTTGAAAGTGCGGCCAATCGCCATCGCTTCACCCACGCTTTTCATCTGCGTGGTGAGCGTCGGATCCGCCTGCGGAAATTTTTCAAAAGCAAATCTGGGAACCTTGACGACCACGTAATCAATCGTCGGCTCGAAGCTCGCCGGGGTTTCACGCGTAATGTCATTCCGAATCTCATCGAGGAGGTAGCCGACGGCGAGTTTGGCGGCGATTTTGGCAATGGGAAAGCCCGTCGCCTTTGAGGCCAGCGCGGAACTGCGGCTGACGCGCGGGTTCATCTCGATGATGACCATGCGCCCGTTGTCCGGGTTGACACCGAACTGGATGTTCGAGCCGCCGGTCTCCACGCCCACGGCGCGGATGACGGCGAAACTCGCGTCCCGCATGATTTGGTATTCCTTGTCGGTCAGCGTTTGGATGGGGGCGACGGTAATGCTGTCGCCGGTATGAACACCCATGGGATCGAAGTTCTCGATGGAACAAATGATGACGCAGTTGTCGGCCTTGTCGCGCATCACTTCCATTTCGTATTCCTTCCAACCGAGCAGGGATTCTTCGATCAGAATTTCGTTCACAGGCGACAGTTCCATTCCACGCCTGGCAATTTCCTCAAACTCGTCGCGATTATAACCGATGCCTCCTCCTGTGCCGCCAAGCGTGAACGCCGGACGGATGATGAGCGGGAAACGCCCGATCTTATCCGCGACGGCGCGGGCTTCGTCGAGAGTATGTGCGGTGCCGGAGATGGGCACGTCCAAGCCGATGGAAAGCATCAGTTGTTTGAACGCTTCACGGTCTTCGCCGCGATGAATGGCTTCGGGCTTGGCGCCAATCATTTCAATGCCGTGGCGTTCCAGCGCGCCATTTTTGTGCAGGGCCATCGCCGTATTTAGCGCCGTCTGCCCGCCTAACGTCGGCAGCAGGACCAGCTTCCCTTTCGCTCCGAGCCTTTTCATCTCCTCCTTCTCTCTCGCGACGATTTTCTCCACGCACTCGGGAGTGATTGGCTCGATATACGTCCGGTCGGCAAACTCCGGATCGGTCATAATCGTGGCCGGATTCGAGTTGATGAGAATGACGCGGTAGCCCTCCTCTTTCAGCGCCTTGCACGCCTGCGTGCCGGAATAATCAAACTCGCACGCCTGGCCGATGATGATGGGACCGGCCCCGATGATGAGGACGCTATGAATGTCGGTGCGCTTGGGCATAACGAAACGGCAAGATGAAACACGAATCGCCGGTGAAGTGAAAGTTAAAACCCTCTGTTGCCCAAATTCAGGCCGCCATCTCCCCATTCAACGGCGCGCGCGTCTCCGGATGCGCCGGATTATTTTTCTCCGTGATGCTGTTCAAGAATTCAACATGCGCCCGGTTGCCGTCGAAGCGGCAGGTCACCGTGTCATGATGCGGGGTCTCGTAAAAATGCCAGGTCATCTGGAAGGTCCGGGCGTCGAGCCAGGTGCCGCTCGCAGCTACTTTTTGAATGGGGGCCAACGGGCCGAGGCTGAGTTTCG
>JASHVW010000180.1 GCA_030044395.1 Verrucomicrobiia bacterium | reverse complement strand
TCCCTGGTAAAGGCGACCAGCGATTTGATCTTTGCGGCGGCGGCGGCGTCGCGGACTTTCACCACTTTTCCCCACGGCGCGTCTTCATCGGCATTGATGGCCAGAACGACGTTCGGATTTTTCGCAACTTGAGTTTTCAGGTCGCTCTCAAGCTGGTCGAAGGTCACCGGCGTTTTGTCCACGAAATAAAGGCCATTAGTGTTGATGCTCACCACGAAGGGTGGATTTTCATTCGCACCCGGCTTATGGGCCTGCGACGACTCAGGCAGCGCCAGCTTGAGCGCGGATTGCTGTTTGAAGGTGGTGGTCACCAGCAAAAAAATCACCAGCACAATCAGCACGTCAATCAGCGCCACGATGATGACGGCGGGCGTGGTGCGGCGCTTGCGAACGTAAAAATGCATGGCCGGTCAATTCACTTTTCCGTGTATTGCCGGCGGATGAAATCGTCGCAGAGCGCTTCCATCTCGACGGCGAACACTTCCACCTTTTTGCTGAAATAACTCCAGGCAACCAGCGCGGGAATGGCGATGAGCAGGCCGATGAGTGTGGCGCGCAAGATCAAAGCGATGCCGGCGGCGAGTTTGGCGGCGTCATTCAATCCCACCTGGCCGACGTCGCCAAAAACGGTCATCATGCCGGCAATGGTGCCGACCAAGCCCAGCAACGGCGCAATGCCAACGATGATTTCCAGCACCACCAGCCCGCGTTCGAGGCGGACGATTTCATTGCGCGCGGCCGTTTGGAGCGCGTCCACATTGTCGGTTTTGGGCCAATCCAGCCGCTCGGCAGCGAGTTGGATCAATCGTCCCAGCGGCGACGGTGTAATTTCGCACAATCGCACGACTTTTTGGACGTCGTCGCGCGTATGGCATTTGAGGAGGGCGGTGGCGATTTGGGGCGGCACCACGCGTTTCCAGCGGAGCATCCACCAGCGTTCCGCAATGAAGGCCAGGCCCACAATCGAAGTGACTCCCAGCAAAAAATAAATCAGTTCGCTATAAATCGTTTCACCCATAGAGTTTCAATAATAATAAAAGGTAAAAGTAATATCCCGATAATTCGCGCCGACCATGCGGCGCATGTCCTCGGGCCAGGGGGCGTAAGGCGAGGGATCGTTGATGGCATCCTGGCAGAGCGTGCCGAGCAATTCGCCGACCGAGTTGTCGAGAACCTGCATGTCGGTGACCGTGCCGTCGTAATTCAAGTGAAAACTCAGGATGACTCTGCCGGTGCGGTCCAATGCGAATTGCTGGCTGTCGAGAAGCTGGTACCAGCGCGCCGTGACGGCCTCAATGAACGCCTCGTCATACGCCCCAAACGGCGTGGCCCTGACATCCAGGGACGGTTCCAGCGCCACTTCGTGCGCGCCGCCAGTTTGATGCATGAGCAATCCGGGAATTTGATGCGGCAGCACCTGCGAGAGCGTGCGCGGGCGCTGCTGCTGCTGTTGCTGCGGACGCAATTGGTCCAGCCGTGCCAGCGTCAAATCGCCCGGCTCAACCGTCGGTTGCGGCTGCGCTTGTTCCGGTTGCGGGGTGGGTTGAAGCTTGTTGAACTCGGGTTTGGGAGCCTGTTCGGTCTGGGCGACGTCGGTTTGTTTGCCATTGATTTGGGCCAGGTCCAAATCGCGATGCGTCGAATCGGCGGCGCGCGAATTTTGGGAACTGTAATACTTCGCGTTTTCCGGGGCGGTGGCCGATGGATTTGGCACCATGACAAATTCCAGGGGTTGCTCCGAAGTTGGCCTGGGGGCCTGCGCCGGCGCAACAAAGGCGATCTTTCGCGCCAGAAGCCGCATCCACGGATATCGCATTAATTGATGGGTGAGTTGGTAACACCCGAAGATGGCGAGGTGCGCCATGAGGGAAATCGCCAAAGCCAGGGCCAACCGCTCGTTGTCAAAGCGGTTCATTCGCAGCGAAGCCAAAGTTCTGCCGGGTCCGGCCATGACAGGTAATTTGCCGCAGGAAAAGCAGCCGGGCAAACCAATTTCAATGGACGAATGGTTTATTCCAGGCGCCTGTTCGATTTTTAGGCAATGGCGACCTGAAATGAGGCGGAAAATGGCGTGAGAGGCCCGGCAGAATTTGCGATTTACGATTTTGAAACGGACGAAGGCGGAATTAGACGCGAACCCCGAAACCTTCGGGGCAGGTTAACGCGAATGGACACCAAACGAATTCATTGGTTTTTCTCCATTCTTAGTCGACGCCCTCGCGCAAAATTACCTGGGGGTTTTCTTAGAATAGCGATCGGACCATCATGAATAACCCGGCCGCCGCAATGGCCATGCCCGAAATCCGCACGACCCATTCAGGTTTCGGCAGAAGCTGTTCCATCGCCATTACCACTGTCAAAATCGCCATCACCACTAAATTCATCACCCCCAGGGCGAGCAGTACGGCCATCGGGCCCAGGCAACAAATTGCGCACGATATCCCCTGGCTCAGGCCGTAACGCCAGGCGGTTCGATTTTTGCCGAACATCCGCAGAACGGTGCAAGTTTGCGGGTCGCGGCATCGGCGTAACCAGCGCATTTTCCAGGAAGTAAATTGAATCGTTCCTGCGATGATCAGGACGGCGGCGGCCAACACCGGCTCGGCGTCGCTTAGACCCGATGACCTCATCGTTGCCAGGGCAAAGGCCACGCCGATCGGATACACCAGCGTTCCGATGAGGAGCCAGATGAAAAAATATCCGATTGCCACCGCCAGCGTCGGCACTCCGAGACGAATTGCGCCGCGGCCATATTGCGTCCGGCGATAGCTTAGAAGCATGGGCAGGGCCGAAGGCAGCATCATGGCAAGCATCATGGCCAGCCACATCAACAGAAACATCGCCGCCGATGCCGTCCACGTCTGGCCCAGCATCCGCATCCACACCATCGTCATCATCCATCCGCCCGGCATCTCCATTCCTCCCGACATGGAACGACAGAAATAGATCGTCGCCGCAACGCTCGCGCAGAAGGCCGACAGACATGCCAGGATGAATCCGGGCGATAGCACTTTGCTGCCGGAATCGGCGGATTCAAGGTGTTGTTCCGCGTGATCCATGCGATGGATGGGCAGCCGGTTCGTTCAGCAACAGCCATGCCTTGCGAGCGCGCCTTTGTATTCGTCATGGTAGCGCACCCAGTCCTGGGAGTGTTCGGGGTTCTCGTCGCGGCCCCTGGCGGTGAGGTCGAGAAAATTGTAGGTCGTGTTCAAGAGATCAATTCCACGCGCGTAAGAGGAGTAGGTATGGTAGATATTCCCTTTGGCATCCTTGTAAAAGGCGCTGACGCCCTCGCGCTCGTCAATGTCCATGTCCAGCGGAGCATAATTATATACGGCCGTGCCGGACTTGAGCTCCTGCGGTGTGAAGGAGACGTGGAGATCAAAATTGAAATCGTTCCCGTTTGAGGACACCCAATTAAATCGCCAGCCCATGCGTTTCTTGAATGGTTCGATTTCCTTGAGCGGCGCCCGCGAGATGACCACGAGCGTGGTGTCGCGCCCGCCAAGATGAAGGTCGGCGCCGTCATAATGGTCCGCCCAGAAGGAGCAATGCGGACAACCGTCCTTCCAGCCCGGCCCGAACATGAAATGATAAACGATCAGCTGGCTCTTGCCGTCAAACAGTTCCGATAACGTCACCTGTCCGTACGGCGCCTCAAAAACGTAATCCTTGTCCACCTTGACCCACGGAAGTTTGCGTCGTTGCTCGTTCAACTCGTCGCGCAGACGCGAGAACCTCTTTTCCTTCACCAAAAGTTTTTTGCGGGCCGTTACCCACGCCTTTTGCGACACGACTTTGTGTTCTTTGACTCCGTCTCTTGTTTTTAACCTCGCCATACGCTTCTCCTTTTTGTTGATCTGTTGAATCCGCTCACCGATGCGTAATCTGAAGGCCGTGTGGAAACGGCCTTCGGGCTCCAGTCTCAATCAATTCTTTTCAATCTTTCAAGCTCATTTTTGATGCGCGAGCAATTGCACGGTTTGTTCCAGGACGCCCAGGCGCTGCGCCAGCGAATCATTTTCCTTTTCCAATTCGGCATTTTCAGTTTCGAGTTTTTCAAGCCGCGTTTCCGCTTTCTGCTTTCCGCTTTCTACTTTTTCGTTCAACCCCTGAATGGCGGCCAATTCCACGCCGTCGAATTCCAGCGTGGTGATGCTTTTGTCGTCGCGACCCGGATAGAAGGCGTGCTTGAAGTCCTGCGCCATGGGGCCGATGTCGGGGGTGTCAGTGTCCTTCTCCCATTTGTAATTCCATTGTTCAATCGGGATGGCGGCCAGCTTGTCCAGCACGGCCACGGTGTCCACCGGCTTGAAGTTTTTCTTGGCGTTGCGGTCGGAAAGAACACTCCAGGCAGTGGCGCCACTGGCCAGCTTTGCGCCCGATGAACCGGTGCCGGTATAGAGGAAAAAGCCGCCACCGGCCCGGACGACAAATTGGTTGGTCCCGGTGTCATCGGTCGCCGTCCCCGTGCTATCACTCCAGACAAACGAGCCTGCGTAGTCGGCGGTCGCGTTATTGCCGCCCGCCAATGAACTGGTCCCGCCGGCATAGTTATTTGTGCCGCCCGGCACGGTCGAGTTTGCGCCAAGGGCCTGGTTGTGGCTGCCGCCGCCAACCGTGGCATTAAAAGCGCTGGCGGTGTTGGAAATGCCGCCGCTGAAGCGGTCGCGGAAGGTGTTAAAGATACCACCCCCTACTGGCGGACACTCAAGTCGAAGGGTCAGCTAAATCCGAAATTTCCGGGTGGCATCGCCGGATTAA
>JASHVW010000179.1 GCA_030044395.1 Verrucomicrobiia bacterium | reverse complement strand
GAATTGGACCTGTTCATTTTTCTGGGGACGCCGAAGGAGATTCTGGGCGAATACACGGCGCTGACGGGACGCGCGCCGATGCCGCCGTTGTGGTCGTTCGGCCTTTGGATGAGCCGATGCACGTACAGCAGCGAAGACCAGGTGCGCGACGTGGCGACCAAATTGCGCGGGAACAAGATACCTTGCGACGTGATTCATCTGGACACCGGCTGGTTTGAAACGGATTGGCGCTGCGATTACCAATTCTCGACGAACCGCTTTCCCACGCCGCAGGCGATGATTTCGGATTTGAAGGATGAAGGCTTCCATATTTCCTGCTGGCAATTGCCTTATTTTGTCCCGAAAAACACGTTGTTCAACGAATTGGTCACGAATGATTTGGTGGTTCGCGACGGCAAGGGCAATCTGCCGCAGGAAGATGCGGTGCTGGATTTCTCGAACCCGCGAACGGTTGAGTGGTACCAGGGCCATCTGGCCACCTTGCTCAAGATGGGGGTCGGCGCCATCAAAGTGGATTTCGGCGAAGCCGCGCCGCTGGATGGGATCTATGCCGACGGGCGCAGCGGTTTTTACGAGCACAATTTGTATCCGTTGCGCTACAACAAAGCCGTGGCCGATATCACCAGACAGGTCACCGGCGATAACATCATCTGGGCGCGGAGCGCATGGGCCGGGAGCCAGCGCTACCCGATCCATTGGGGCGGAGACGCCGAGAGCACCGACCAGGGAATGTCGGCGGAATTGCGCGGCGGGCTTTCGCTGGGGCTTTCGGGCTTTTCCTTTTGGAGTCATGACATTGGCGGCTTTACGGCGAATTCGGTCGAGACGATGGACAAGAACTTGTACCTCCGCTGGCTGGCGTTTGGCATGTTGACCTCGCACAGCCGTTGTCACGGCGAGGCGCCCAAGGAGCCGTGGAATTACGGCGAGGACTTCATGAACGAATTCCGGCGCGTGGACGATTTGAAATACCGGCTGATGCCCTATGTTTATGCGCAGGCGAAGGATTGTTCCGAAGGCGGTTTGCCGATGTTGCGCGCGCTCTTCATTGAATTTCCGGACGACCCCGGTTCCTGGCAAATTGACGATGAATACATGTTCGGCTCGGAGATGCTGGTCGCCCCGCTGATGCACGAAGATGAGACGAGCCGAAACGTCTATCTGCCGCCGGGCGACTGGGACGATTTTCAAACCGGGAAAAAATATTCGGGCGGCTGGCAGGAGATCGAGGCCGGTGAAATTCCCGCCATCCTTCTCATACGCGACGGCTCGGTGATTCCGGAAATTCAACTGGCGCAATCCACGATGCAAATGGACTGGTCGAAACTGGACCTGGCGGTATTTGCCAAAGATTCCGAAACGGCGAAAGGCCTGGTTTGTCTTCCCTCGGACAATGTGCTTCATGAAATTTCGTTGAACCAGGCTGGAAACGCGTATGAACTGGCCAACGATCCTCTGGCTGGAAAGGTTTCATGGACAATCACCACGGGCGCGGCGCCTTGAAGCAACATGATGTATGTTCCCCTCAGGCTCATGGAAGCGTTCGTTCGATTTTCGTGTACATTGGGACCATGAACCGAAAGGCGCTTGCGGCAGCGCGGCAGCGTCTTGGACTGCAGTAGTCCTTTCCCGCTTTGCGTTCGCAGATGGACAGGCTCTGGAAAAGACGCACCGTTTCTTTCCGAAACATGCCCCCTTCCAAAGCGCCAGAGGGCTGGCGCACTCCAAGACCTGGCGGCAGTTCGATCGGTTTGCAGAAAGTTCGAAATGAAAATCGCCTTTGCCATAGGTGTCCTTTCGGCGCTGCTGACGACCGCCGCAGCGGCGCAACCGTACCTTTGGCGCAATGTTGTCATCGGCGGCGGGGGATTTGTCACCGGACTGCTGGCCCATCCGGGCGCAAAAGGCCTGCTTTACGCGCGCACCGACGTCGGAGGCGCGTATCGGTGGGACGCGGCCAGGCAGAAGTGGATTCCGCTCACCGATTGGGTGAAGGGAATAGATTTTACGGGAATCGAAAGTATTGCAGTGGATCCATCCGACACGAATCGAATTTATCTCGCCGCGGGGATATACCGGCAGACGCACGCGGCGATTTTGCGCTCCGCTGACCGCGGGCAGACGTGGGAAGTCACGGTGGTCCCATTCAAAATGGGCGGCAACGAACAGGGCCGCTTCAACGGGGAACGGCTGGCGGTGGACCCGAATGACGGCAAAATTCTTTTTTTTGGCTCGCGCCACGACGGTTTGTGGCGAAGCGCCGATTACGGGGCGACGTGGAACCGGGTGGACACGTTTCCGCAATCGACAGCCAAGGCGCCGCCGGGCCCGGTCGCCGACGCGTGGCGCGGCAGATTTTTCCCACCACAGGAGGTGGGAACAGTCTTCGTTGACTTTGATTCGCGCAACGGCGAAGCGGGCAAGGCAACGACGACCCTTTATGCGGGGGTTTCGACCACCGGCACCAATTTTTATCGCAGCGATGACGGCGGGGCGGATTGGTCGCCCGTACCGAACCAGCCGATTGGCCTGCGTCCAAACCACGCGGTGCTCTCGCCGGATGGAACGATCTACCTGACTTACGGAAAACAAGCCGGGCCCAATACAATGACGGACGGCGCGGTGTGGAAGTTCAATCCGCAAAATAATTCCTGGACGAACATCACGCCGCTCCATTCGCCGGAAGGCAAGCAGCCTTTCGGCTACGGCGCGATTTCTGTGGATGCGGAAAATCCCCGGGCGGTTGTCGTCACCACGTTTGCGCGGTGGCACCCACGTGATGAACTTTTCCGCAGCACCAACGGCGGAGCGAGCTGGATGCCGCTGTTGCAAAATGCGCAGTGGGATTATTCCTCCGCCCCCTACACACGAACGCGCACACCACACTGGATGGGCAGCGTGCAAATTGATCCATTCGATTCCAACCATGTCTGGTTTACCACCGGCTACGGCGTCTGGGAATCGAAAGACCTAACCGACGCCGACGCGGGAAGACCGACGCACTGGGATTTCTGCGACAATGGCCTGGAGGAAACCGTACCGCTGGCGCTCATCAGTCCGCCTGTGGGCGCGCATCTGTTGAGTGGCTTGGGCGACATTGACGGCTTTCGCCACGACAATTTAGACGAGTCGCCCGCCGACGGGACATTTGCCGGCCCACATTTTGGCAACACGGAAGGCCTGGCATTCGCCGCGGAAAACCCGGCGATCATTGTCCGGACCGGGAGGGGCGGAAACGATTCGGCGCACGGCGCAATTTCCCGCGATGGCGGAAAAAACTGGAGCACCTTCGCCGGCGAGCCTCCAGACAGTTTTGGCGGCGGAACGATTGCCATTTCCGCGGACGGGAAAACCATTGTGTGGACGGCGCGGAACGGGGACCCGGAATATTCAGGCGATGGCGGCGCAACCTGGACGGCTTGCGCGGGGCTTTCACCCGGCCTTTGCGCGGTTGCCGACCCGATGAATCCCCTCCGCTTTTATGCTTTTGATTCGCGGGGCGATAAAATTTTTGCGAGCACGAACGGCGCGGAAAGCTTTATGGTCACAGGCGCCATCGCCCTCGGAAACGATCCGCCCTTTGATGGTTTTGGAAATGGAAGCCTTAGCACCGCGCCCGACCGTGAAGGAGACCTCTGGCTGACGTTGCGTGGCGACGGCCTTTTCCATTCGGCCGATGGCGGAGCGATTTTCTCAAGGCTGCAAAACGTGGAAGAAGCCGACGCGATCGGCTTTGGCCGGGCGGCCGACGGAACAAATTTTCCCACGCTGTATCTCTCCGGAAACGTCGGCGGCGTTGCCGGAATTTTTCGGTCAACGGATGCGGGAGCGAGTTGGACACGGATCAACGACGACGCGCATCAATTTGGCGCGATCAGCCGTTTG
>JASHVW010000178.1 GCA_030044395.1 Verrucomicrobiia bacterium | reverse complement strand
CGTGCCGCCGCGTCCGAAGAAACTCCTGCGTCTGCCGCCAAATCCATTGGTGCCGCCAAAACGAAAGAAACCGCGCGGCACAAAACTGTTCGTGTAATCCGGATGAGCCAGTCCAACCGTAAGGTTGGGCAATCGGGTTGTCTTCGCCTGCGGATCGTCCAGCACGAGCCGGCCCGTCACGGTGCCGCGCTCATCTTTGTGGGGATAATCCACGCCATTCACCCAGCCGTAAGGCCACTTGGCTTTCTCAACTTTGGCCTGACGGAGCGCGTCCCGCCACAAGGCCGTCGCGTCGTTCTTCCAGGCCGGCGGCAGAGTGGGATTGCCCGCTGTGGCGGCCAGCGTCGCCAGATCGGCCTTGCGGGGCGTCTCGAAGCGGGATAGCGAGTTGACATAAACAAATATCGGGCCGATGACCTTGCTCCAGTTTTCGCCCGCGGCGATGTTGCATTGCGCCCCCCCGAAATGCGTGCTGCGCCAGTAATCAAGGATGATCGGATCGGGGTCGTCGTTGGAGTCGAAATGGCATACCAATTCCTGCTTGGAGGCGCCGCCGCTCAAATACTCGATCGTTGGGTTGATGAACCAGATGCCAATATGCTCCCGGGTGCTCGACCAGCCGAACGCCGGCACTTTGTATTGCACCGCCGTGTAACTGTATTTGTGCTCGACCGAATTTTTGTAATAGCCGGTGCTCAGGATGCGTTGCTCTTTGGCGTGGATGACGACACCGTTCCCCCAATCCTGCGGTGTGCATTCGAGCATGTTGCGGTCGGCATCCACGGAAATCCAATCGAAGATGTGATTGAGTTTGGTGATGTAACGGCTCTCCCCCACGCTCATCGCAGGGTAATTGGTCGGATGAGAAAATATTGCGTAGGCGTAAATCCCGCTCTCGCCCCGGCCCAGCGCGTAGCGGACCTCGATATTGCAAAACGTCCCGCCGCCGGGCGCGTTCGGCGTGAGCATCACGGTGCCGCCCGTGACGCCCTTGACGGCTACTTCCGCCCGCTCGCCACCGTTGGCCGCCGGGTCAATCGTGACGGTATCCGTCAATTGGGGCGCATCCTCCGGTGTTTCCTCCCAGTAACCGCCGCCGCCCATGGTATTGATGCCGTGATACACCAGCGACGTCATGGCGCCGCTGGTCTTGTTGATGGTTGCCTTGACAATGCCGTTGTCGAGCGTCCAGAAATAGCCATTGTCGGTGACGGTCACGGGGGCGTCGGTTTTGGGTTTGGCAACAACCGGCTTGGCGCCAGCGCTCTGCATGGGCAAAACCAGAATCAGGGCGATGAAGGCAGACGCTAATTGGCCGCACAGACCGTAAGAATGAGGCACTTTCATGGATTCGGTAACATGTAATTTCTCATATGGTTCACCCTTGCTTTAAAATCCCATGGGCGCGAATGGCGGCCAGGTGCGGCCGCAATCCAGAGTCATACCGCATCGCCCGTCGAGCATCAGGCACGCCATGCGCCTGCCGGCCGGATCACAGTTCAGCGCATATCCAAATTCGCAACGCCCGCTGATCTGCCCTTCGGCAACATGGTGGAAGCTCTGGCCGTGGTCGGTGCTTTGCCATAGCCCCACGTTGCAAACGTCCACGTAAAGGATGCCGCTGGTCCGGTCCACCGCGACCCCGGCCGTGTTTCCCGGCCAGGGGATGGCCGCCCCCGTGTTCGTCACTGTCGCCACGAGCGGGTCGGAAATGTTCACCCACCCCGCCGCTCCACACACCTCGACTACCCCCGCCAGCAAAGCGCCCATGGCCAAGCGGCATGCCCTCAGCATCCTTTTCCTGATCATAATCTTAATCCTAATCCTAATCGTTTTATTTGTGTTCGCGTATTTCGTGTATTTCGCGGTCAATTTCCCGTCTTGGTGATCTTTGTTTGCTTCTGAAAAAATCATTTCCGCATTCCCTTGCCCAATGTCTTTTTTCATCTGCGTTCAACTGCGAAATCTGCGTTTAATGCGTCTTTGTGTTCTCTGTGTTCTCTTGCGGCTAAAAATCTGTGCCCATCCGTGATTGAAAATCAGCCGCCCAACGACGCCGGATCGGCCATGTCTCCTTTGTTAAACTCCACGTATTCCTCCGTCAAATCCGCCGCATATATCACCGCGCCCGCCTTTCCCAGGTTCAACCGGATATGCAAATCAAACTCCTTCGGCGCCACTGCGGCGCACAATTCCTGGAACATGGCCTTCGTCGGCTGGCCGCGTTTCAAACTCCATAAAATTTGGGATGACCCGGCCGCGCTGTAGCCGATATCCACCTTTTCCTCGACGATTTCAGCTGGCGAATAACCGAGCGCATCAATGATGCGGCCCCAATTCGGGTCTCCGCCATGCCAACTCGTCTTCACCAACGCGCTGTTGGCCACTGCGCGCGCCGCGGCATCGGCATCCTCAATGGTTTTCGCGCCGCTCACCCGCACCGTTACCACGCGATGCACCCCCTCGCCATCCCTCACAATCATCTTCGCGAGTTCGAGACAGACATGGTTCAAGGCATCTTTAAAAGCCTTGTGCATTGGATGTTGAATGTTGAGTTTTTTATTTCCCGTCAACCCGTTCGCCATCACCAGCACCGTATCGTTCGTGCTCATATCGCCATCCACCGTAATGCGATTGAAGCTGTTCGCCACGGCTTCCCGCAATGCGCCCTGCAACGCCTTCGCCTCAACCGCCGCATCCGTCGTGATGAAACAAAGCATTGTGGCGTGCAGTGGCAGGGCCGCCGGACGTTTTCCGCCCGCCGACATTCCCGGTTGAATCATTCCCGCCCCTTTGCAAATGCCGCCGATGCGCGCCGTTTTGCCGCCCAACGAAAATTCAACGGCAATTTGTTTTGGCCGCGTGTCGCTGGTCATGATGGCCTCCGCGGCGTGGGCCGCGTGTTCGGCGGTTGAGCCGAGCACTTGCGCCGCCGCCTCAATTCCGCGCCGCACATTCTCCATCGGCATCGTAACACCGATGCGCCCAGTCGAGCCGACGAAAATGCTTTCCGCGGAAATATTCAGCTCGCCCGCGGCAATCTCCGCCATCGCTTTGGCATCGCGCAAACCCTGCTGGCCGGTGCAGGCGTTGGCGTTTCCCGAATTCACTACTATGGCGCGCGCCACGCCCTTTTTGACGCGCTCGGCGCAAACCTTTACCGGCGCGGCGCAGACCTGGTTGGTGGTGAACATTCCCGCGACCGTTGCGGGCGCATCGGAAACGATGAGGGCAAGGTCACGTTTTTGGCCCTTGTCCGACCCTTTGCCCGTGCCCAGTTTTTTTATGTCGCAATACACGCCGCCCGCCCGAAAGCCCTTGGGTGCGACGATGGAGCCGGAAATCTCTTTGAACCGAATTTTCATTCGGGCGGATTGAACCACGAAACACTCGAAATGACACGAAAAGATTGGCCTGGCCAAAGGCGGAATTTCGCGGCTGGAATATGTTTCAGGTCCGGCAATCCTCAATCCTTCTCTGCCTCGATCTCCAGTCTCACCATCCTCACATGCACCCTCCCCTCGTCATCCACCGGGTGCTTCCCCAGATACCTTTCCGTCACCGCCGCAATAAATTCTTCCCGCAATGCTCCCGGCACCCGCTGTACGTACGGAATCCACGTCGTCCGCAACCACGCGGCAAAGCCGTCCGCGCCAGGATAGGTCGCGTCCTTTGGTGCAAGCCTGAGGTCCTGGATTTTGAACCCGGATTTCGGCAGCCATTTTTCGTAATCGCCCGGACTGTAAAAAAAATAAGGCCGCGGCATTTTGCGGAAATATTCGCGCCAGCGCCTTAGCCGCATCTCAGGCCGCAACGCCAGGAACACATCATGCGCGTTGCCCCGTCCGCCGCACGATACCACCAGCCGCCCGCCCGGTTTGAGCGCCCGCGCCGC
>JASHVW010000177.1 GCA_030044395.1 Verrucomicrobiia bacterium | reverse complement strand
ACCGAAATGTCCTCCCCGGCCAGTCTTTCAGCAAAGGTGTGCGAGACGAAGTTCGACAGGCACCGGAGCCAATAGCCGATATGATACTCAAAATTGCTCACTGTCTTTAACATGAGCCCAATATAGTTGTGTATGCAACTGTTGTCAATGCAATTTTATAAATATTTTTGCCGGAATCTTCGGACAGCCGCCTATCTGATTGCTAATGCGCTACTTACGTAGGATATTCTGAATCGCACGTTCAACTTCAAAATCGGTCGCATTTGAACTTGTCGTTCCAAGAACGCTGAAATTAGGCCAATCATCGTTTGTCGGATCATAAGCACCTCGCAAAACTATATAGTTAAAGGCAGGACCGCGAGCTGACGACCAAGTAATAGAGACATTTGTTCCAGTGGAGGCCGCGAAGGCCCGGAGCCGTTGCCGGTATTGCGTCTTTCAGTGCTAAAAACAACCAACCCCGCGATTCAATATCGGGATGTTGCTAAGCCCGCAAAATGAGAATTGGGATAGTTTTTTTTCTTTATCCCTGTCAGTGAAATTGCCAGCGCAAGGCATGAAAAGTAATGAAAAATACTGGCAAGTAAAGACGAATTTAGCTTGGTTTTACTAGGGTTTTTGCTATTTTATTGATGTTCTGAATGGAGTTTGCAGACTGTGTCCATCGTGGTTAAATTTTCTCCGTGAACATCACAAATCTGAATCCGGACACCGACATCGGCGCGAGCGGCTGGCTGTTGGAAATCGGTGAAAATCGGATTCTGCTCGACGCGGGAATGCACCCCAAACGGGAAGGGCGCGAAGGTCTGCCTATGTTCGGCAAGGCCGGGCATTTGGAGGTGGACGCCATAGCCGTGTCCCATTGCCATCATGACCACGTCGGCGCGCTGCCCGTGGCCTGCCGGCGATTTCCCCGCGCCCACGTGCTGATGACGGAGTTGAGTTATTTTCTGGTCGAGCGCGTGCTGCACAATTCCGTCAATGTCATGGTGCGCCAACGCGACGAGTTGGGCATCCGGGAATATCCGCTTTATTCGCACGATGAAGTGGATGAAATTGCGCCGCAATTCCAAGGCTTCAAATACAACCGCGGAATCGAATGGGCGGCGTTCCAAAAATCGCGCGCGGGGGCACCGTCGCCGACGCTGGAATTTTTTGACGCCGGACACACGCTCGGCTCGGCGGGAATCCTGCTGCGCGGTAAAAAGGAGACGATGTTTTACACCGGCGACGTCTGTTTCCATGACCAGACGATTCTGCGCGCGGCGCGGTTTGACGGCGTCAAGGCGGACGTGCTGCTCATGGAAACGACGCGGGGGAACCGGAAGACGCCGGGTGATTTCACGCGTGAAACGGAAATCGGGCGGCTGGTCGAGGCGATTCACGCGGCCCAAAGGCGGAAGGGCTGCATTTTGATTCCGTCGTTCGCCCTGGGCCGGACGCAGGAAATGCTGGCGTTGCTGGCGCTGCTGATGCGCGAGGGCAAATTGAGACCGCAACCCATATACATCGGCGGGCTGGGCCGGGTTTTCACGGAGATTTATGATTTGGAAGCACACCGCACGAACCGGCAGCACCTGGACTTGCAACTGAACGAGGCATTGCAACTGATTGTTTTGGAAAAGGGCCAGGCGGAGAAAATGAAACTGAGCGGAGGAAAAATTTTCGTCATCACCGCCGGGATGATGAGCGAAAACACAGCAGCGCACGATTTGGCCGCGCGGATGATTGGGGATGAGCGGCAAAGCATTTTCTTCGTCGGGTATGCCGATCCGGATTCGCCGGCGGGACGATTGCGCGCGGCGAAACACGGGGAGACATTTGTATTCAGCCCATCCGCCGGACGCATGGCGCGCCAATGCGACATGCAGGAGTTTGATTTGACGGCGCATGCCAACCGGGAAGAGCTTTTGGAATTTGTCGGACGGGTTTCACCGCGCGCGGTTTTATTGGGACATGGCGATGAGGCGGCGCGCGATTGGTTTGAGGAAAACATCCGCGAGCGCTGGCCGAAAATCAAAATTTTCCAGCCACGCCCGGGCGTCATGATTTCCGTTTAGTCCGCACCCCTCGCCCGGCCCCGGGTAAAAGGAACCGCGCCATGCTATTGGCCGTTCATGTTGACAATATTGCCGAGGTTGAAGATGGGGAGATACATGCAGATGACCATGCCGCCGACGATGATGCCGAGAATCACAATCAGGATTGGCTCGAGCAACGACATCAGGCCAGACAAGGTCGTTTCGATTTCCTCGTCCAGGAAATCCGACACCCGTTCGAGCATGTTGTCAATATTGCCGGTTTGTTCGCCGGCGCTCAACATGCGGATGACCATGCTGGGAAATACGGGGTGTTTGCCGAGCGCCTGCGAGATGCCTTCGCCGCGCTCGATATCACCGGACGCGGTCTTAATAGCCTTCTCCAAGACGGTATTGTCCACGGTTTGCGAGACGATTTGCAATACTTCCAAGATGGGGACGCCGCTGCGAACGAGGGAGGCGAGGGTACGGGTAAAACGCGCGAGGCAGATTTTGTGGGCAATGGGGCCGAAGATTGGAAGTTTAATTCGCTTGGTGTCCCAAAAATCGCGTCCCTTGGGCGTCTTAATGAAACGAAGCCAGAGCCAAATCAACACAACGACAATGGGAATGATAAAGATCAAATACGAGCGAAGGAAATGGCTCAAGTCAATGAGCGCCTGGGTGGGGCCGGGCAGTTTGGCCCCGAATCCGTTATAGACGTCTTCAAACACGGGAATGACTTTGACGAGGAGGAAAATAGTGATGCCGATGGCCACGACAATCACGCCGATGGGATACATCATGGCGGATTTGACTTTCTTGCGGATTTTTTCGGTGCTTTCGAGATAAGTGGCCAGACGCGCGAGGATTTCCGCAAGCAAGCCGCCTTTCTCGCCGGCGGCGACCATGGAAACATAAAGGCGATTGAAGGCCTTGGGATGCTTTAGCAACGCCTCGGAGAAACTTTCGCCACTTTCGACGCGCGTGCAAATGTCCTTGATTGTATCGCGCATGACTTTGTTCGGCGACTGTTCGCTCAATGCCTGGAGAGCCTGGACGATGGCGATACCGGCGTCCACCATGGTGGCCAATTGACGGGTAAATATGACCAAGTCAGCGAGGCGGACTTTGCCCCCCTTGGTTTTGCCCTTTTTGGCGACGCGCTCCTGGATCGAGAGAACGAGCAGGTTGCGGTTGAGCAAGGCGGCAATGGCGGCCTGCTCACTGGCAGCGTCAATTGCATTCTTTATTTCCCGCCCGGTGGCAGTCTCTCGCGCAATATAATTGTATGAGGGCATTGCCTTTTCTGGCACTAGCATAAAAAGAACTCTTGGAATTGCAAGAGTTTTTCATGTCGGCGGCGATAGAAAATTAATTCCCGAGAGTCACCGGGCTGGATAATTCCACGAACAGGACAAATAAAACGAAAATTTGGACAGAAAGAGCGAAGGAGGAACGACATACGCAGGTGGACAAAACCAAGGCCGCCGGAAATCTCAGCCGGTGGGCCTGGATTTTTCGGCAATAGCTTCAGAGAAAATCGCCAGCACTTCGGCGCGGGAAACGGAGCCGACGAGCTCATTGTCATCGGGATTATTGACGACCGGGACGTTGCGCAATTCACTTTGCAGGAGGATGGGCAGAGCGTCCGGTAATCGCTGGCCGGGTGTCAATGTCCGAGGCGGCGGGCGCATTAAATCGTAGGCGATGATGCCGCCAATATCCTGCGTGGAGTTGAGATATTCCTTCAAGTCGTGGAGCGCGACAATTCCGACCAGGCGCTTTTGCGGGTTGAGGATCGGGACGAAATTATTGGAGGAGCCGAGGAACCGTTCGGCAATTTCGCGGAGCGAGGCGGTTTCGGGCAGAGGCGGCACCGGCGGGCGCATGACATCGCCGACGGTTTGCTCCATGGCCGCGCCGGTCTGCTGGCTCTCGTGGCCGAGGGAAAGACCCCGGAGCCGCCGGTGCTCGATGTAAATGGATTCGTTATGCAATTGGCGGCTGACAATGACGGAAATGACGCAGGCCAGCATCAATGCGGGCATGAACGAATAATCCAATGAAATTTCGAACGCGAGGATGATGGCGAGCAGCGGCGATTTGGTGGTTCCGGCGAGGGTCGCGCCCATGCCGGCCAGCGCGAAGGCGCCGACAGGGAGGTTAACCGCGCCTTGCAATACATGGACGCCGACGCCGACGAGCGCGCCGATCGCCGCGCCGAGGAACAAGGTGGGAGTAAACACGCCTCCGACGGTCCCAGCGCCCACGGCGACGGCGGTGGCAAATAATTTGAGTAGAAACAGACAGCCCAATTGCGGCAGAGCGTCGGGATCATGGTCATAGGCGCCTCCCAAAATGTCGTTGGTGACGTAATAGCCGTTACCGCAAATGCCGGGAAATTTGATGGCCATCACCCCAACGACCAGGCCGGCGAGGGTGAGTTTGATGGAAAGTGGCAGGCGGATTTTATCCAGATGCGCGGTGCTGAAGCGGAGGGATTTCAAGAACAAGGCCGCGACACCCCCGCAGACGATCCCCATCGCCAGGAACCACGGCAGTTGTGCCGGCGTAATCGGCGGAAATTTCGGCACGGCATACCATGGATCGATTCCAAAAAAGGTGCGGGAGGTCATCGTGGCCATGACGGAGGCGCAAACCAAGGGGGCGAAGAGGTTCATGGAAAAATTGCCGAGCACGATCAGGGAGGCGAAGACGGCACCGGTGATGGGCGCATTATAGACGGAGGCAATACCCGCCGAGGCGCCGCAGCCGACGAGGAGCCGCAGCCGATAGGGTGGCCAATTGGCGATCTGGCCAAGTTTGGAGGCGATGGTGGCGGACAGTTGAACGATGCCGCCTTCGCGCCCGATGGACGCGCCGGAGACGATGCTCATGAGCGCGGACGCTGTTTTTACGAGTTGCGTGCGCAATGGCAGGCGGCCATCACCGGCGACTACGGCTTCGAGCATGTCGCTGGTTCCCTGCCGTCCGACGAGGCGCAGTCCCCATTGCAGGATCAATCCGGCGGCGAAGCCGCCGAGGGTCGGGACCAGCAACCGTTGCAGCGGCGCGAAGGATTGCTCTTCGCTGACGGGATCGCCGGGCTGCATCAGGAAGATGCGCTGGATCATTTCTCCGGAATAGAAGAAGAACACGTTCACGAGGCCGCCGATGACGCCGATAATAGCGGCCAGAAGCAGGTGGAAGGCTTCCTCCTTGGGAACCAGTTTATCGCGCCAACGCACGGCGCCCTGCCAATGGCGGCGGAAAAAGAGGCGCGCCTTGGCGATGACCGGGCTTTTCATCCGCGGTTTCACGCGGGGAAATTTAACGCGAGAGACGCCTTTTGACGAGGCGTGATTTTTTGAGGCGGGACTTGGCGGCGAACGACGATGCCTTTGCGCAGAATCCGCGGCGCGGTCGAGCTTCCCGATCGCCTGGTGACGGCTTAACTCTTCTTTAATCCGGCGATGGCGTCTTTCATTTCACTGAAATGGACTTGCGGATTGCCGGAATTAGTAACGTGGACGATTTTTCCATCCAGACCGATGAGAAAACTGACCCGGTTATCCAGGTTCCGCCCCTCCATTCGCACGCCATAGAGGTCGGCGATTTTTCCATCCGGATCGGCGAGCAGGGGGAAATTTAAGTTGTATGTGGTAATGAATTTTTGATGGCTTTCTTCGGTGTCAAAGCTGACGCCGACAATCTGGACGTTGTCCTTCTGCAAATCGGCCATGCGATCGCGAAAACCGCAGGCCTCCTTCGTGCAGCCGCCGGTAAAATCCTTTGGATAAAAATACAGCAGGACGATTTTCCTGCCGACAAGGTCGCTCAGGTTGAAATTTTTTCCATTCTGGTCTTTGCCGACGAAGGACGGGGCGGTGTCCCCGACCTGGGGCATGACGGCAAAAACGGCGGTGATGGAGCAAAACAACAAGGCGGCAAACACGGGCAAAATCCTTTTCATGGAAATGAGAATAAGCAGCGCGGGCCAAGGTTTCAACTTATTTTATCTGGAGAATCCTCCAATGCATGACCGTTCAAAGGACCGTTAAATGCTTGAGGATTTTCTTCGCGGCTGCCGCCGCAACCCGTTTTGGAACCACAGGCGCCAAACCATGATGAGCGCTTCGCGCACGATGCGGCGGGATATTTTGGAACGCCCTTCCACGCGATCGGTGAAAATGATCGGCACCTCGACAATTTTGTATCCGTTGCGCCAGAGCCGGTGAGTCATTTCAATCTGGAAGCTGTAGCCATTCGAGCGCACGTCATCAAGCCGGATGGCTTGGAGGGCACGGCGGTGGAAGCACTTGTATCCGCCGGTCGGATCGGAAAATGGCATTCCGGTAATGATGCGAACGTACGCGCCCGCGCTGCGGCTCAACATCAGCCGTTTCAGGGGCCAATTGATGACCCGCACACCGCCGGAATAGCGCGAGCCGAGCACGAGGTCGGCATTTTGATCTTTTGCGGCGGTCAAAAAATTGGGTATTTCCGCGGGGTCATGCGACAAATCGCAGTCCATCTCGAAAATATATTCGTAGCCCCGTTCCAGCGCCCATTTAAAGCCGGCGATGTAGGCGCGTCCCAGGCCGTTCTTTTCCGAGCGATGGAGGGCGTGAATTTCCGGATGTTTTGCGGCCAGTTCATCGGCGATCCTGCCGGTGCCGTCGGGGGAATTATCATCGACGACGAGCAAGTCCACATTGTCGGGGAGGGACAAAATGCGTTGAGCCATACGCGGGAGATTTTCCCGTTCATTATAGGTCGGCACGATGATGAGTGCTTCGTTCACGCGAAACACGAATTGTTAAGGAGAATGTGCGGTGAAACAAGTTGAAGTTTGATTGCCACGGCTGCTCGGGATGCCTTAGTTTAGGCGGATGCTTTTCAATCTGGCAAATTGGCACGCGGTTTTGACCAATCCATTGACGCTGGCGGTTTTCGTTTTCCAAATCTGGATGTTCGTCCATGCCGTGCGCAATCGCGAGTGGATTTGGGCGGTTTTCATCCTGGTGGGCTGGATCATCACTTCGGTCTTGTATTATTTCATGGTTTATCGCGCCACACCGTCCTCGATGCGTGGATTTGAATTGCCCGGCGCGCACGATCGCAAGCGTATCAAGGAATTGCAGGCGCAAATCCATCATCTCGACAAGGCGCATCATTATTCGCAGCTTGGGGACATTTATTTCCAGCAGGGGAAACTGGAAGAGGCGGAGAAATGTTACCGCTCGGCGATGGAACGGGACGCAGAGGACATAGACACCCGGGCGCACCTGGGGCAATGCCTGTTGCGGCAAAAGCGCGCGGCCGAGGCGCGACCGCTGCTCGAAGGCGTGATTGCGGAGAAGCCGGAGCATGAATACGGCTACACGCTGATGGCTTTGGCCGAAACGCTCGCGGCGCTCGGCGAAACCGACCATGCGATGAGCATCTGGCAAAAGGTCACGGCCAACCATTCCTATCCGCGCGCCAAGGTGCAATTGGCCGAACTGTATCTGGCCCGGAATCAGAAGGACCTGGCGCGGACGGAACTGAAGGACGTGTTGACCGATGACGTCCACGCGCCGGCCTTCCAGCGCAAACGCGACCGGGTCTGGGTCCGCCGCGCGAGGGGTTTGATGGGGAAATTAGCCTGAAATTTCCCTACTGCGGGGGTGGCGGGGGTGGCGCCGGCAGAAATTTGTCCGCGAAAGCCAGGAAGACGTCCCAATCCGACGGCAAAATGGCATGGCCGCCGGCATGCATATTGAAACCCAGGTCGTGCATGATGGGTTTGTCAAGCGGGGGCGGCCCGTAGGATTCGAGCGTGGCGGAATCGAGCAATGACCCGCTGTCATTATTCGTCAACGCGTCCGGCGGCAGAGAGACAATCCCTTCTTCACCGAACAAATGATAAACAGGCGTGGCGGCGATGGCCGCTTCATAAACGCCGCGGGGGTCGCCCCACCGGTCTTCACTCGCGGCATTCAGAAGCAACGGCCTGGGCGCGATCAGCGAAAGGAGCATGTGGGAATCCACGGGCAGGTCATTGACATCGTTGCTGTAATCCAAAAAATTGGGGCAGAACCACCAGGGAAAACTGCTGCACATCGAGGTCACAGTTTCACCGTAATTTCGATGCGACAGCGCGGCGCCCATTTGGCCGGAGCAATTGGCGATGACCATCGCAAATCGCATGTCCTGTGCGCCAGCCCAAAGCGCCGCCTTGCCCAGCCGCGAGTGTCCGAGCAGGATGATGCGGTTGCCATCCACTTCCCGGTCTGTTTGCAGATAATCCATGACCCGGCTGGCCCCCCACGCCCACGCGGAAATGGCGCCCCATCCATCCGCGTCGAAATTGGTCTGCCTCGGTTCCAGGTATAGGGAACGAACGCCATATTTCCAACCGGTGCCGTCAGGGAGGTCCGGTTCAATATCTTCATAATCCACCATCGCGATCCCGTAACCGCGGGCGAGAATTTGCTCCACGGGCCAACCCTGACCGGGGTCGCCGCGCACGATGTTGGTGGGCATGGCCGCCCTGTCCGTTTTTTTATTCCACACCGGATAAACAAACACATTGGTATCGTCCACTTCGCGATAATTCGGCAGGAATGAAAGGCAAAGGAAAGTCGCGACGGGCTTGCGCGTATTTGCCGGGGTGTAGAGAAGGACGTGCAACGTGAGATTGGTTACGGGCTGGTCGTTGGTGGGATTGCGCGGGCCGTAGTTGTAAAATTCCAAGTCCACCTGTTTGCGGACGGCCTTGCCGCCGAGGGCCTGGGGGTCCATTTCCCGTTTGTGGTCCAGCATGTTGCGCCAATCCGGGCTATGCCCAAAGATGTAGCCTTTGTAGAGGGCCAGTATTTCCGGCCGACGCAAATCAAACCAGTCGTTGGTCGTCGTCACCGTGCCGCCGTTTTTGAGGATGAGTGGATCGGGGAGGGTAAAGGCACCGACTTTGGACTCGTCGTAGTTGGCCGGGGTGGTTGCGCGGGGAGTTGGGGCGGCGACCAAGGCAAATGCGAGAGACAAAAGTGCCACGCATGCACCGCAAACTTTCTTTCCATTAATCATTCAATAAACACGGGTTTGGCGGGCAAAATCCGCCGTCGGGCTGATGGTGTGTGGTTTTAAAGAATCGCGCAATAATTTATTCGCGCTTTCCAAAATCATGGCGGCGATTTATTCTGCTTTCTGAAAAGATGCCGAGCGTTTTTATTAAAACATACGGATGCCAGATGAACGAGCGCGACAGCGAAGCCGTGGCCGCCCAGCTCATGGCCCGGGGTTATTCGCTGGCGTCCTCGGAAGGCGTCGCGGACGTGATATTGTTAAACACGTGCAGCGTGCGGGATTTTGCCGAGCAAAAGGCCTTGAATAAGATGAGAACCCTCGCCGGCGAAGCCCGCAAGGACGGGCGCAAGCCGATTTTCGGATTTTTGGGTTGCATGGCCCAAAGCCGCGGGCAGGAATTGGCGGACCGACTTCCGGACGTGGATTTGGTCCTTGGCACGCAGAAATTTCATCGCGCAGGGGATTATCTTGATGAAATTGTTTCCGGGGCGCGCGAAAAAATAGTGGACGTGGCCGCCGAGGAAAACAGCCAGGCAACCATCCGGGAACATCTGTTGAATGGCCATGCCAAAAAACCGGTCACGGCGTTTGTCAGTATCATGCAGGGGTGCAATCAATATTGCACTTTTTGCATCGTCCCCTATACGCGCGGAGAGGAACGCAGCCGTTCGATTGAGGATGTTGTCGCCGAATGCCGCGAATTGGTTTCGCACGGTTTCAAGGAAATCACGTTGCTCGGCCAAATTGTCACGAGCTACGGCCGCCGGGAGATTCCCGTCTGCGAAGGGAAATCGGCCTTTGTGCAATTGCTTGAGGGGGTCCATGAAATTGAGGGACTTGAGCGCATCCGGTTCACCTCGCCGCATCCCAAGGGGTATGGTGACGATTTGGTAGGGGCATACGGGCGCCTGCCCAAACTTTGCGAGAGCGCGCACCTCCCCGTTCAGAGCGGCAGTGACCGGATATTGAAATTGATGCACCGGGGCTACACCCGTGAGAAATTTTTGGGCATCGTCAAAAAGTTGCGCCTGGTCCGGCCGGAAATCGGGGTGACCACCGACTTCATCGTCGGCTTTCCCGGCGAGACGGATGACGACTTTGCGGAAACGCTTTCACTCGCGCACGAAGTCGAATTCGACAACGCCTTTGTCTTTAAATACTCGCCGCGACGGGACACGCCTGCCGCCGACATGCCGGGGCAGGTGCCGCAAAAAATCCGCGAGGAGAGGAACCATGTACTTTTGCAGACGATCAATGACATCGCCGCCGCCAAATATAAAAAATTTGTGGGGCAGCGGGTGCAAATTCTGGTGGAAGGACCGAGCAAAAAAAACCCGGCGCGCATGACCGGCCGCACGCGTTGCAACAAGATCGTTGTCTTCGATGGCGGCCAGCGCCATCGCGGAGAAATTCTGGACGTGAAAATCACGCGGGCCGGCTCGTTCACCCTTTATGGCGACCCTGCAATTCTGAATTTGTGACAAACCATTAGACGATTACCCCGCTATGAAGACCGGAGTAATCGCCTATTCCTGCCGGACCGAGTGGTTCCAGCGAGAGCGTCTGCCGCGCGGCGCGATGACACGGTTCTTCCGTGGTCCTGGTGGCAATCCGCGGCGACTGCCGCCACGGCGGGACGAAGACGGTTCGTAGCCCTTCTTTACCTCATATTTCCGCTCGTGCCGGCCCCGGCTGGCATGCCCGCCACGCGAAGCGATTTTCCGCTGCACGTCAGGGGCGATGGCTGCAAAGCCACGCGGACCACGACGCGGCACCCGTCCGCCTTCAGAGGCAATTTGACGTTGTTCTTCCTCGTCCATCGCAGCAAAGCCGCGGGGGCTGCGGTGCGGGGCCCGTCCTCCTTCGGAAGCAATTTCCCGCTGGCGTTTCGGATCCATCGAGGCGAATCCGCGGCGCGATGGACGCCGGT
>JASHVW010000176.1 GCA_030044395.1 Verrucomicrobiia bacterium | reverse complement strand
TTGGGGCGGCACTACATTGGTTCAACCACAGACTTGGCCCGGCGAGTTGAACAGCACCGGCAGGGCCACACCTATTTCACGCGCCGTCTCGGGCAGCCGTTGGATATGGTTGCTTCCTTACGCCTGGATTTGCTGGAAGAGGCTCGTGCCTTGGAGCGGGAGATGAAACGGAAGAAAAATCCACGTCTGGCCCTGCTACTGCTGGAGGCTCGCCGGCAACGGCAACGACCCAGCGGTTAGAGCAGCCCTGAATGCCTTCGGGGTTGGTCCTTGGTTCAAATCCGAGCGGGCCCACCAATTCCTAGAGCTGATCAATTCTGTAGCCGCCAAGCAGGCTCAGTTTGGAAGAATGCCACATCGGCGATACGGTGAGAAAGCGCCAGAGGGCTGGCGCAGTCCAAAACCTCGCGGAATTTCGTCCAGCGCTTTCAATTCGCGGTTACAGTTTTTCTTTAAACGCCCTAAAGGCAGAAGGAAGAATGGAGAATTCATGGCGGAGGCGGGAGGGTTTGATGGTAATCGGGATACGGCGGGCGGGGATATGCGGGCGGCGGATTTTCTTTCAGGAGTTGAAGCACCACCGACACCGCCTTTTCCAGTTGAGGATCGTGGCCTTCGCGCACGAGTTGGGGATCCATGTCCACCTCGTAATCCGGCGGGATGCCATGATTCTCCACGACCCATTGTCCGTTTAGTCCGTACAGCGCCCAACGCGGGGCCATGACGGAGCCGCCGTCAATCAACGGCGGATAACCGCCGATGCCCACCAGGCCGCCCCAGGTCTTCATGCCGACGAGCGGCCCGATTTTCAATTCGCTGAAATACCAGGGCAGCGCATCGCCGCCGGAGCCGGCAAATTGGTTGATGATCATCACTTTCGGGCCGAAAATGCCCAGCGGCTCGGAAATATCATGGCCCTCGCGCGTCATCACACGGTTCAGGGGCGGGCGGCGCAGATAATCCACTACGTAGTCGGCTAGGTAGCCGCCGTGGTTGAAGCGTTCGTCAATGATGGCAGCCTGCTTGTCGGTTTGCGAAAAGAAGTAGCGGTTGAAATTCTTGTAGCCGCCATACATGGTGTCGGGCAGATAGACGTAGGCCACACGGCCCCCGGTCATTTCGTCCACCTTGCGGCGGTTGCCTTCAATCCATGCGAGATTTCGCAGGCCAAATTCGTTTCCCACCGGCACAACCGTGACATCGCGCGAGTCGGAGCCGTCGGGATTCGGGCCGACTTTGATGACCGTCTGCTGGCCGGCGGTTTCCTGGAAGAAACTGTAGAGATTGTTGGTGGCAGTCAGGTCGCGTCCGTTGACGGCGAGCAGGTACTCACCCACTTTGACGTTGATGCCGGGTTGGGTGAGCGGCGCCTGGAGGTCCGGATTCCAATTCTGGCCGCTGTAAATGCGCTTGAAACGGTAACGGTCGTGGGCGACGTCGTAATCCGCTCCGAGCAGGCCGATGTTGATTTCCTTGATTTTCGGTTCAGTGCCGCCTTCGACCCACAGATGGCCGACGACGAGGTTGCCGATCATTTGCCGGAACAAATCATTGAGGTCGTCCCGGCTGGCCACACGGTCCAGGAAGGGGGCATAGACGCGCTCGGCTTGCTTGATATCCAGGCCGTTGAAATGGGGGTTGTAAAAGAAATCCCGTTCGATGCGCCAAACCTCGTGATACATTTGCCGCCACTCCGCTGGCGGATTCACATAGACTTCCGCGTCGTCCATGTTCAGCCCGCCATTGCCGTCGTCGGGCGCTTTCGACGAATCGGCGATGTAATACGTGTCTCCTTTGCGGTAGAGCATTTTCTGGTCGTCGGCGGACAAGGCGAAATCCCGGATGTCGCTGAGAATCTGTTCCGTTTTCCGCTTGTCGAGGTCGAAGCGATGGAGGTTTAAGGCGCCTCCGTCCGGCGAATTCACCAACTTGGGACCTTCCAGCAAGAACACAATGCCGTTCGAGCCGGCTTCCACGTCCACATAATTTCGGGCTGGGATCGGCAGGGAGACGATGCGCTGCGAAATATTTGTGAAATCAATCGTGAAGGCCGGAGTCTCCTCGGATTTTTTCTTCTCCTTTTTGCTCATTTTGGCCGAATGGTTTGTGAGATTTTTACCGGTCTTGCCGTCCGAATTGGTGGATGTGACCGCGAGATTTGTTTCGACTGCTTCGTCTGAATTGGTTGAACTGACTGCGTTGGTCGCGGATTCATCGTCGCTTTGTGGTTTGACCGGCGAGGGCACATTGGTTTGCAGCACCACGGCGTAGATGCTGTAAGTGACCGGACGCGAGAGGCCGGACATGTCGCTGTCGCCAGCTGTCAGCCCGTAATCCGTGCTGGCCGCAAAATAAAGATACTTGCCGTTCTGATCAAACGCCGGATACCGCGCGTCGCTCATTCCGTCGGTGATTTGCGTGGATTTGCCGGATTTCAGTGAATACGCAAATATGGCGTGCAGCATATTTGGCAGGATGCGGTTGTAAGTCAGCCATTCGCTGTCCTGCGACCAGTGGACATTGAACGGGGAGGGACCTTCCTCGAAATAATCGGTGTCCACTTTTACCGGGACGCCATTGGTCAAATCAAGATACCAAAGGTTGAGGCGCTTGTCGGAATAGGCGAGTTTCCGGCTGTCGGGCGACCACGTCAGTTCGTAATAAAACGACGGCGGATGGTCGAGGGTAATTTTGCGGACTTTACCCAGACCAAATTGGTCGCCGACATGGAGTTCGTATTCGCCCGATTCGTCGGAGAACCAGGCGACCGACTTGCCGTCGGGTGACCATGCCGGGCTCCGGTTGGCGACGCCGGAACCGGGCGTCAAGTCGCGGATGTCGCCCTTTTCGGCCGGCACGGTCAGGATTTGGCCGTGCGCTTCAAACACCGCCCGCTTTCCGGTCGGCGAAATATCCGAATTCTGTATATCGTCGGCCACGATTTTCTGGAAACCCGGCTCCAATTGCGGCATGTCGGCGGCGATAGTTACGTGGACTTCGTGCTCGGAGTGGGTGGCAAAATCGTAAATGTGGAGTGAACCGAACTGGTCATAGACGATGCCTCCCGGACCGGCGCTGGCGGAAATGATGTCGAAACCGGTGTTATGCACCAGCTCGGTGACCGATTTGGTGTCCAGGTCGTAGGCGAACAATGTGACCGGTCCGTTACGGTCGGAGAGGAAATAGATGGTGTTCCCGACCCACATTGGATTTTTGTCATTCGAATTATCACGCGGAACCTTCGTGATGCTGGAATCGGCGAGGTTGGCGATCCAAATGGGAGTGGTCTGGCCGCCGCGATAATCCCTCCAATAAGGCTCCCACTGAAAAATCGGGACGTAGGCGAGCTGTTTGCCATCCGGCGAATAAGAACCTTCCGAACCCATGGGCAGCGGCAGTTCGGTGGGATAACCGGCGCCATGCAAAGGGATCGTAAAGAACTGCGCCGGGTCTGAATAACTGGCCCGATGAGAGGTGAAGAGCACGTCCTTGCCGTCGGGCGTCCAGCCGGTGGCGGCCTCGGAGTCGGGATAATACGTCAGGCGCTGCGGTTCGCCGCCCGCGGCGGGCACCACATAGATGTTATAATTGCCGTCGTAATTGCCCGAATAGGCAACGAGTGTTCCGTCCGGAGAAAAAACCGGGCGGCCGAGCCGGTCGCTGCCGGTGACGAGCCGTTGGGCGTCACCGCCGTCGCGACTGACGATCCAAATTTCGCCTCCATAGGCGAAGGCGATTTGGGTCTTGCTCAACGTGGGCGATTGCAGGAGCAGCGGCTCGAATGGTTTGGCGGGCGCCAAATTTGTGCCGATTGCCAACAGCAGAATGACGATCCAGTAATTTTTCATGGCGGGTAAATGTTTAGAGCTTCGCGCATTATTGTCTCCGCGGGAAGACTAAACGAGGAAGAAACAAGAGAGAAGGGCGAAGTGGGAATGGTGAAAGGAGAAGCGCGAACGCTTAACCAGGATGATTGGTTGGGGCTGATTCAGGCCCAACAACATACGGAAGAAAAGTTTTACCGCGATAAAACTGGCTGACGACGAGGGACAAGATCGCCGTGGCCACCATGACGACGGCTGCGCGATTTCAATCGCGGTAACCCCCTTAAAATTGAGATGCGCCGACCTCCGGGTCGAGTACCATTTCGAGCGTGCAAGTCGTCCGGCATCCAGTTAAAGTCACAATCATTTCCGAGCCATGCAATCATCCTTGGACCTTTCAATCGTCAGATTCCAATCTTTGGCATTTTCATTCGCCATGATTCTCGCCACGGTCCAGTGCGTGGCCGGTTCGTCATCAGCGGTGCGCGTTGGCCCGTGTCTGGCGATTGGAGGCGCCGTTCATTCGGGGCGCTCTTCTATCCACACCGACGCCATCGAGGCCGGACTCATCTCGGGCCAATGGCAGCGGCCGGTTGCAGGCGACCGCGTCGAACTTCCCGACGGTTCTTCGAGTCAGTGGCGGGCGATCAATACGAACAAGGACGGGTGGTTTGACGATCGCGTGCTGGAGGCGGGGTACGTCTATGCGCCGGTGACCGCCCAAAGTGATTGCGTGATGATTCTTGAAGCGGAAGGCGACAGCCTGGTGTACGTGAACGGCTCGCCGCGGGCCGGCGATCCTTACGAATATGGCTACGTTCAGTTGCCGGTATCGTTGCACGCGGGGACAAATGACTTCCTGTTTCTTTGCAACGGCCGGCTCAAGTTCACGATAACGGCGCCGGCGCGGGCGGTCGCGTTCAATCCCGGTGACACTACCCTGCCGGACTTGATTGCTGGCGAGCAGATGAAGACGTGGGGTTCCGTGGTCATCGTCAATGCCACCGGGGAAACACAAACCGGACTTTCGATTCGCGCCGCCATTGCCGGGAAACGCGCCACCGAGACGGTTGTCCCGCCCATTCTTCCCCATAGCGTGCGCAAGGTGGCGTTTCGTCTGCGCGGCACGGTATCGGAATCAACGACGGTCAACCCGCAACAAATACGCGCGGTGCTGCCGGACACGCCGCGGGATGAAGCGCAGGAAACCACCGCTCCCCTGCAACTCACGCTCCTGGACGGTGGCCCCGGAGAACATCAGGCACTGGATTCGGCGACAATCAAACTGCGGGTGCGTCGCGCCGATCAGATTCAGAAGCGGACGTTTATCAGCGGGATTGACGGCAGCGTGCAGTATTGGGCGTTGAATCCGGCGCAGCCGGTCCAGCGCAACCATCCCCCGCTGGCGATGTTTTTTTCCCTTCACGGCGCGGGGGTGGAGGCGCTCGGCCAGGCGGAAGCTTATGAGCCGAAAAGTTGGGGCGACCTCGTGGTGCCCACCAATCGGCGGCCTTATGGATTTGATTGGGAGGATTGGGGACGATTGGACGCGCTTGAAGTGTTGAACATCGCCAAAGCCGAATTGCGGCCCGACCCGCAACGGATTTATCTCACCGGCCATTCGATGGGCGGCCACGGCGCGTGGCAACTAGGCGCGCTGTTTCCCTACGATTTTGCCGCCGACGGCGTCAGCGCCGGTTGGATCAGCTTTTTCTCGTACGCCGGCGGAGCCCGTTTCACCAACGCCACTCCGGTGGAAACGATTCTGCAACGCGCCACTGCCGCCAGCGACACGCTCTTGATGAAGAGTAATTTTCTTCAGGAAGGCGTTTACATCCTGCACGGGAGCGACGACGACAACGTGCCGGTGACCGAGGCGCGCCACATGAACTCCGTGCTTTCTCAATTTGATCACGACTACATTTTCCATGAACAACCCGGCGTCGGCCATTGGTGGGACCTTTCGGATGAACCGGGCGCGGACTGTGTGGATTGGCCGCCGATGTTTGACTACTTTGCCCATCATGTCATTCCGACGGACGAGAGCCTGCGCGAGATTAACTTCACGACGGTCAATCCCGGAGTCTCGGCTTCCTGTCACTGGCTGGAAATCGAGCAACAAATTCATCCGCTCGAACCCAGTTGGGTGGATGTGCGCTGGGACCCGGGGAAACGGCGCTTCGTCGGCGCGACGGCGAACATCGCGCGCCTCGCCTTGGACTTGGACCCGGTGGCGCCGGGCGAGCCGTTCAAGGTGGAACTCGACGGTCAAACGAACGAAATTCCGTGGCCGACGGACGCCGCGAAATTGTGGCTGCGGAATGAAGACGGCCGGTGGAGTGTGGCCTCCAAACCTTCTCCTGCGCTCAAAAGCCCGCTGCGCTGTGGTCCTTTCAAGGACGCCTTCCGGCATCGGATGATTTTCGTTTATGGAACCAAGGGCACGCCGGAAGAGAATTCGTGGGCGTTCGACAAGGCGCGATTTGATGCTGAGGCGTTCTGGTATCGCGGCAACGGCTCGGTGGACGTGGTGCCGGACACGGCGTTTGATCCGCGCGCCGAACCGGATCGCAGTGTGATTCTTTACGGGAACGCCGATTCGAACGGCGCCTGGCCGGCGTTGCTGGGGGAAAGCCCGGTGCAGGTGAGCCGGGGCCAAGTCAAAATCGGCGGGCGCGTTCTAACCGGAGACAATCTCGCCTGTCTGTTCCTGCGCCCGCGAGCCGGCAGTGACGTCGCCTGCGTGGGTGTGGTTTCGGGCACCGGCGCGGTGGGAATGAAACTCACCGACCGACTGAATTATTTCCTCTCCGGAGTTTGCTATCCAGATTGCACGGTCATCGGTCCGGAGATGCTCCGTGAAGGCGTCAAAGGCATTCGCGCCGCCGGTTTTTTTGGGAATGATTGGAATGTGGAGAGCGGGGAATTTGCGTGGAGCGAGTGAAGGGGCTCAATGCGTGAATCTTTGAGGGTATTCCAAGGCCGCGAGTTCCTGGCACTAAAATCACAGGGCTGCTTTCAAGTCGGCTAGAAACGCGTCCACATCGTTTTCGGTAGTGTCCCAAGCGCACATCAGGCGGCAGCCACCCTGCCCGATGAACGTATAAAAGAGCCACCCCTTTTTCCAGAGCGTGTTCACCGCGGCGGCCGGAATTTCGGTGAACACGGCATTGGCCTGGCGTGGGAAGAGGATTTTGACGCCGGCAATCTGGTTCAGTCCGTTTTCGAGCCGCACGGCCATGGCGTTGGCGCGCCTGGCGTTCTTCAACCAGGCGCCGTCCTTGAGCATTCCGACCCACGGCGCGGACAGATAACGCATCTTGGACGCAAGTTGCCCGGCCTGTTTGCAGCGGTAATCGAATTCCTCAGCCAGTTTCGCGTCGAAGAACACCACCGCATCGCCGATGCCAACGCCATTTTTGGTACCGCCCAGACACAGAACATCCACCCCCGCCTGCCAGGTAATTTCCTTGGGTTTAACACCCAGCGAAGCGACGGCGTTGGCGAAACGCGCGCCATCCATTTGGATGTGCAGGCCATGCGATTTTGCGACCGCCCAGATGGCTTTGATTTCATCCGCCGTATAGACGGTGCCGACTTCGGTCGCCTGGGTGAGGCTGATGGCGCGGGGTTTGGGATAATGAATATCGGTACGGCGATTCACCACGCGTTCAACCGCCTCCGCGCTGGCTTTGCCGTTGGCGCCGCTGACGGTGAGCACCTTCGTGCCGTTGGAAAAAAATTCGGGCGCGCCGCATTCGTCGGTTTCCACATGTGCCAGTTCGTGGCAGATGACGCTGTGATAGGACTGGCACAGGGACGCCAGCGCCAGTGAATTGGCAGCGGTGCCGTTGAAGACAAAGAACACCTCGCAGCGAGTCTCAAAGATATCGCGGATGCGGTCGGCGGCCTCCTGGGTCCACGGGTCGTCGCCGTAAGAAACCACGTGGCCGCGGTTGGCCTCTTCCATGGCCGCCCAGGCTTCCGGGCAGATTCCGGCATAATTATCACTGGCAAATTGCCGGCGCACCGGCGCCGCCACCGTCGTATAAGGATTTCCTTCTCGTGTAGCCATGATGTTCCTTTAGCAAATTTCCGGACCAAACAAAAGCCGGAAGAACTTGTTGGGGGTTCAATCAGGAAAGACGACGCCGGAACATTCCGTTCATGGCCGGGTCGCCTGGCTGACATCATTGGTCGAGAAGCGGATATAAGGGAAACATTCGGGAATGTGGGAATCCCATACGCCGTGCCGGCTCCAGACCCACCCGCCGGAGTCATTCGCCGGCGGGGCCTCCTTGTAAGTGTTGAACCTGGAAAAATCAATGCGCCACACGTCGCCGTCCTTCGGCGGCAGGGACCGATGGTCGGCCTGCGCCAGCCATTTCATTCCCTTCCAAGGGAAAGCCAGTTCGACGGTCCAGCCGCGGTCGCGGTCCGTGTCGTTGTTCAGGGTGCCGTCCATGAACACCGCCGTTTGTTTGCCGGGAAAATGCCAGCGGAAATCGCCGAGGCGTCCACCCCGGGGATGATTCGTAAAACCGACGCCGTTGAATGGCTGGAGCAGCGAGCGTTGAAATTCAGGCGCGCGCGAAAATCCATCGCGTTCGTATGCGTCGTCCCAGATGAAGAAGGCTTCGTAAGTGGTATTGAACCCATTGATTTCAAATTCGTAATACGAATCCTGTCCGGCAATGAACACTTCAGCATCGTTGTCGTAATAGATGGGCGAGTCATTGGTGGTAAACCGCGCGTGAAGCAGCGGTTCCTGGATGCGGAAGGCGACATACAGGTTTGTGTCATCCCACAAGATCATGGCGCGAGTGTCGAAAAGAGCGGGTTTGCCGGAAATGATGTCCACAAACCGCGGCGATTCCGGCGCCTCCTGCCAGGCTTTCTCGTCCAGTTTCCCGTCAATGTGGATTGGTTCGCTCACGTGGTAGGCGGTGTAGTGCGCAATCTCGTCCTGCGGACAGGGAAACTTCCATTCGTCGGCGCGGACGACAGCCGGCGCCAGGATGACAAGACAACAGGTCGGCGCTAGCAGCTTTGAAAAGGATAATGAGAAACCCGACATGTGCCGATGTTAGCACGGGACCCCGGAGATTCAACGCCTAATGCAGAAGGGAAGCAAAGATGGAAGACTGAGGATCGAGGATGGCGGAGGATTGCCGATTGGCAGTTGGAAGGGTAAACTAAAATTTGATGCATGTCCTCAACGGAGAGCGCCTAACGGCAAAATCAAACAATCCTCGGCTGGTCCCCCTGCCGGAAGCCGGGACGCATGCGTTTATTACCAGCCGCTACCATGAGCCGGCATTTCAATTTCTTTGGCATTACCATCATGAGGTGGAACTGGTTTGGATCCGCGCAGGCAGCGGAATGCGTTACGTCGGCAGCTCGGTGAAGCATTTTGGGCCTGGCGACCTGGTGTTATTGGGCGGTGGACTGCCGCATACCTGGGCTTCGGACATCGGGCAGACCTCGGATGCAATCTGGTCCGTCATCCAGTTTCACCCCAAACATTGGAGCGAAGGCTTCTGGGAATTGCCGGAGCTTGCGAAGATGAACGATTTGCTCTTGCGGTCGGCTGGAGGGGTGCAATTCACCGGTCCGCTCGCCCCGCGAATTGGAGAACAGATCGAGGAGCTTGCGGCCATGCCCGCCTACACAATGGAAGGATTGGTTCTACTTCTCAAAATCTTCGACCAATTGACCCGGGTGCCATCCCGAATGTTGAACGATGTCCGGTCGGAGAAAAAACCCGGCCGGTCGGATCCGCGTCTGGAGCTTGTAATGCAATGGATTCAGAGCCAGATGGCAGGACCCATCACGCAAGCGCAGGCAGCCGGCAAGGTGAAGATGGGGCCGGCGGCGTTCAGCCGCTGGTTCAAAACCGGTGTCGGACGCGTCTTCCAGCGCTACCTGAATGAATTGCGCGTGGCAAAAGTCTGCGCCCTTTTGGCGGGTGGTGAAGAAAGTATCACCGAGACCGCATTCAAGTGCGGCTACAACAATCTCGCCAATTTCAACCGCCGATTTCGCGAACTGACCGGCATGACGCCAAGTATGTTCCGCAGCCAGACCAGACTTCGGCAGGAAGAAAGCGCGCGGAAAGCCTTGATTCGCATGGGGGCGTATGGGGCTGTCCACATCGCCGCGATGCCGGAAGCCAAGACGGAGGGCTGAGGATGGAAGGTGAAGGGAAGTGATGCGAATGGCGGGTTTTTGTTAATTGAGTATGTATAATTTGCAAGCCCGTAGCAGCCCAACAGCCATCTTCGTGCGAGAGTCAACCAATTATCATGATCGCCAAATCAATTGTCCGGGTTGCATGAAGCCCGCCTTGATCCGCAAGCTGACCCGGATTCGCGAAAAACCGGCAAGCCGCGAGTTCATCCTGGCCGACGCCAAGGACGCGGACATGGCATGGGGCGTGCCGAGTGCAGGCGAAATTTATCCGCGCTCGTCCGGCGGGCCGCGCTATCGCACAATGCCGGAATTTCACGAGCAGATTCGGGAGGTTGTGCGGCAGGGAATCGTGGACATTCTGCTGGCATCCACTTCGACGATGAGCCGTCTGGCGCATCAGGAGCGGTTGTTTGACAAATCCGACGTGACCCCGGCGATCCGTGCCAATGACAC